>NZ_JBHWUR010000010.1:108986-132997 GCF_042737755.1 Streptomyces sp. NPDC059994 | reverse complement strand
ATCTGATGATCAGAACGACAAGAGCCGTGTAACGGGAGACCGTTACGCACGGTTCTGTGAGAGCCGAGGGGTGAGATCCCCCTCGGCTACTCGACCCTCCGGGATGGCTGTTCGCCGCGGATCGAGGACCCTGAACTGCGGGTCGCGGGGGCGAGGCCTGCGTAGGCGGCGAGGTGGCCGGCGGTCGGGAAGGTGCTGCCGTCGCCGACCTCGATCAGGATGCGGGCTCCGGTCCTGACGCCGACTCCCGGCATGGACGTCAGGACCTTCGAAAGAGGGTGTGCCTCCAGGAGTTCCTCGATCCGCCCGGCCAGCAGCTTGCGCTGGTCAAGGACGGCGGTCAGCGATCCGGCCAGGCTCGGGACGATCAGCGCGGCCGCCTCGGTCCCCGGAACGGTGACGGTCTGCTCGTCCAGGGCGGTGAAGATCTCCTCGACCAGCCGCTCGGTCATCCTCGGAGCCTTCGGCCGTAACAGCGTGACCAGCCGCCGTCGGCCAGCCTTGCGGATCTGAGCTGGTGACCCGAACCGTTCCAGCAGCGTGAGGACGGCCGGGTGCTGCAACCGCGGCCCCAATACTCGCTCCAGCGACGGGTGGATCTGGGTCAGCAGGCCGTGCAGCCGGTTCGCGACCCGGGTGGCCTCGCCGGCCAGGTCGTCGTCGAAGCCCACGATCATCTCCAGCTCGGCGATCGTCTCGTCCTCGCCATCGATCGCCCGCAACGTGTGAGGCATCGCGCGGGCCGCGTCCGCGATGATGAACGCGTCCCTCGCATCGGTCTTCGCCTCGCCCGGGTAGAGGTCCGCGATCCGCCGCATCGTCAGCCCTGGCAGGTAGGCGACCGGGCAGCCCATGTCCCTCGCAACGGCCAGCGGCAGGGCGCCGATTGAGGCCGGCTGGTCGACCACGACGAGTACCGTTCCGTGCTTGGCCTGGAGTTTCGCGAACAGCTCGCGGAGTTTGGGCTCGGTGTTGGGCAGGCGCTTGTCGAAGGCTTTCTTCCCGGCCGGGGTGACGGCGGTGGCGTGGTGTTCGCCCTTGCCGACGTCCAGGCCGAGGAAGACGTCGATGTCGCCGGTGTCGATCACGTGCAGGCCCCTCCGCTCACGCTTTCGTCCGGCCTGCCTCGGCACCGAGCTGCCACATCCACGTTACGGAGAGCTCTTCCGGCCTGGGTGAAGCCGGTGCTCAAGCCCCTCATCAGTGGTCCGTCGATGCCTCCGGGCCCGGTGACACGGGGAAGCCGGGCTGGTAGTGGACGCTGACGCTAGGCCCTGCCGGTCTTCCTCACGGGGGCTGTGACCTGCGACTTCTCCGAGCCTGGTGTTCAACAGGGCCTCCATGACCGTGGCGGGGCACAACGGGCCTCGGAAACGCGCACGGACCGGGGCGCAGCGCGGCACGGGAGCCCCGCCCGGGGGCGCGGGGCGCGGGGGCGTTGGGGGTGGTTGCCGGGTGCGGCGGACAGCGGAGCGCGTACGAGGGGGCGGTGGTTGTGCGCACCGGCGCGGCGCGCTGCGGAGCGTGCACGGGCGTGGCGGTGCGGCCAGGGGGCGCGAAGAGCCCAGGAACCCCCGGCCACGCGCACGGACCCGGGGGGCAGCACCGGAACGCGGGCCCGTGCGGGGGTGGGGCGTGGGAGCGTTGAGGGGTGGCGGGCTGCCGGGCGCGGCCACAGCGGTCAGGGCGAAGAGGGCGGCGGTTGTTCGCACAGACGCTCACCGCGCTGCGGACCGTGCCGGGGTGCGGCGGCGCTACGGCCAGGGGGCGCAGCTCGCGCGGGACGTGTAGCGCGACGCCTAGCAGGACGCGGGGCGCCACGCACGCGGGGCCGGGTACTCAGCCGGTGACCGGCTCGAAGCCGTGTACCTCGTCGGTGAGGCGGCCCTCATCGTCGCGGACGTATTCCTCGTAGGCGCGCTGCACCGCCTCGTTGTGCGTGTCGACGGGGAAGGCGCAGGCCCAGGCGTTGGCGGGCAGGGCGGCGACCAGGGCATCCATGGTCTTCTGGTCGCCGTCTTGGACCGTGTGGGAGTGGGTGACGGTGAGGTCAGCGGCAGTGACGGCGCTCGCCGAGGTGTGCGTCGGCGGGCGCCGTCCGGGGCTGCTGGGTCAGCCGTCTTGACCGCTCAGCGTGAGGGCCCTGAGCATTTCCATGAGCTGGCTTTGCCCAATTCGTCCGAGCAGGGCGGCCAGTTGGGGCCGCCTGTCGGTGCTCTTCGCTTGCCTGCCAGCGGGCCCACGGGTCTTCTCCACGACCGCGTTCAGGTCGTCCCCGCTGATGCCCTGTTGCTGGCAGTGGGCCTCCAGCCAGGTGAGAGCAGCCGCTTGGTTCCGCGCGGCGGTGGCTTCCCGTTGCGGGGCATAGGTCTCCATTACGTGGCAGTGCCTGCCCGGCCGGTGGGCTTCGAGGCAGGCGCAGTCGGAGGTGGGGTGCTGCAAGAGGTGGATGTAGCACAGGCCGTTGAAGCCGAAGACGGCGTTCATTTTCGCGAGTTCGCGGCGCGCCTCGGCCAGCCATGCGCGCGCTGCACCGGCATCATGCAGGTGGTCGGCGAAACCGTCCCAGCCGTAGGCGAGACCATCGCGTTCGGCATACAGGCTGTAGCTGGGTGTGCAAGGCGAGTTCACAGGGGTCTCCTCGGGTTCGTCGGAAGGCGTCTGTGACGGACTGGCCCTACGCATCGGCTCCGGGTTCGCCCGGCGTCGCCCCATGCGTGCGAGGTCCTGGACCTGGACGACGATGTGCGGCATTTGCGGGGGCTGATGCGGCACCCGTACGCGCAGACATTCCTGGGTGGCGGCCACGGTACGGCCGGGACGACCTCGTGTCCGAGGCGGTGACCTGCGACTTCCTTGTAGCCCCGCATGACGTTCCCGCCCGCATCCGGCAGGGTGACTGGCCTCCATGCGGCTGTAGGCCTGCAGTGGGCGGGAAGTCCACCAGGCGGAACGCCCTCAGGCAACTTCCCGGGGCGCGGGACCGGCGGGCACCCACCGGGCTGGCGCCTTGCCGCCCTGCGCAGTCAGCGCCAGCGTCGATGACCGTCCGTCAATCGCTCGGGGCCAGCTACAGCGTGCTTGCTGAGCCTGCGTCGCCTGAAGGGGAGATAACTGTGGCCCTCGCCGCCCTTCCGAAAGGGCCCGCGCGAGCGCGGCCGAACGGCAAAGTGCGCTACCTTGATCTGCTGCGGCTGCGCTCAACTGCGCGACTGCTCACCGGCACGCTGATCGGACGTCTCCCCAATTCGATGGCACCCATCGCTCTGCTCATCTCGGCCCAGCAGACAACGGGTTCACTGGAGACAGGCGGACTATTGACGGCCGGATATCTCATCGCCTTTGCCCTGGGACAGCCCATGCTCGGCAGACTCACCGACCGCGTCGGACTGGTCCCTCCCCTACTCGGTGGTTCCCTCCTGGCCACCTCCGCGCTTAGCACCCTCGCCTTCCTTGGCACCGCGCATGCGCCCGCCGCGCTGGCACTCACCATCGCGGCCGGAGGCTTCAGCCCGCCCCTGGAAGGCGGCCTTCGCACCCTGTGGCCCACCGTGCTTCCCGGTCAAAGCTCTGGGCACGCGGCCTATCTGCGCACGGCATACGCCCTGGACAACGGCACACAAGACGCTGTGTATGTCGTCGGACCAGTTCTTGCCGGGGTCCTTGCCGCGGCCTCCACGCGTACCGCGCTTCTCGTCACCGCCGCCGTCGGCTTGGGCGGCACCCTGTCCGTCGGCTGCTCCCGGCCTGCACGGCGATGGACCCCCGCCCAAGCAACTCACCACTGGCTGGGACCACTCCACTCCGCACCGGTAAGAGCCCTGTTGACCTCATTCTTCTTCGCGGGCGGCGCCGTCGGGGCGCTGCGCGTCTGCGCCATCGCACAGGCACAGACCAGCGAGACCCGGTGGCTGCAGGGCACTCTGCCCGCCCTGTTCTCATTCGGCGGACTCGTCGGCGGGCTGCTCTACGGAGCACGGGCCAGGTGGTCTGGCACCCGGATCCAGCACATCACGCTCCTCGCTGGCGGTTCGGCAATCTCCTGGCTCCCGATGCTGGCCAAGCCGAAGCCGATCCTGTCGGCCCTGCTCATCACCCTGCCCGGGCTGGCCTTCACCGCGATGCTCTGCGTCGGGTGTCTGATGGTGAACACCGTTACTCCACGCGGCACGGGAACCGAGGCCTTCGGCTGGCTCATTGCAGCGATCAACGCGGGGCTCGCCCTGGGAACCGCGCTGGCCGGCCTGGCCGACGGCAGCTACATCGTCCCGTTCCTGAGCGCCGCGGCAGCGACGGTGGTCCTACTCAGCGCCCGCAGCACTCTCCTCTACTCCCCCAACGTCTCCGCGCGCTGCGTACCAGCAGACACAGTAGGCGTATTGGTTCCGGTGGCGCACGTTGTCGGACCACGCCAGGGCGACCCGGCCCTCGGAACCTGGCGACGGACCTCATCCTGACCTGCAAGACTTGCCAAAAGCGCACTTGCTCCTAGAATTGTGGCCGCTTCGCCTCACAGCGAGGATCAAATCTGACGCCCCCTCGCCTCCACTGGGCAGAACGAGGAACAGGCCCATCCATCGAGGTGGGTGCGGCCGCCGAGTCACGGTTCAGCGGCCGCGGCCGTCCCAGTTCCTGGACCGGTCGCTGGTCGTCTCCTAGCGCGGCAGTGGCGCGGCGCCACCTGTAGCCGTCCTTGCTTGCTGAAGCCGCAACATGCTGACCGCCAATCGGCATCGATCCGCACGAGGTCTCGCGAGTCGAGACTCATGGCCATTGCCTGTGCGACGCAGGAACCGAGCGCGCCGAGTTGTATGCGAATCCTGCCTGGCGCCCACAACGGTCTATACGGGGGCGGACGCCTCCTTGCTGTCCATCCCCGCAACGTGATCGCACTGACTGCTGGTGCAGCCAGCAATAACGCACTGCCGAGGGGATGCCGTTCAAGCGCCAAGGTCAGCCCCGAATGCAACTTGCGGGGACCTTAAGGACTACTGACGTGCCTGATAGCTTGCCCCAGGGCGCTGGACCTACTGCCAGACAGCCCGCCCCGGCCTGACGCAGTCCTCCAGCATGAACTCCTGCGAGTGTCCCTGTACCCCTTCTCGTGTCCCCGTGTCCCAGATTGTGATCATGTGAACGGGAAGTTTCTTCAGGCGCGCCCCTTTTCTGGCGACCCCTTCAATTGAGAGGCGCCCGCAGCCGAGAATGCCCCCCCTTCCGGTTCGATTGCATCGACAGATCGTTCGATGGACCCCTGAGTTCCACCTACTACGGCAATTCGCCCGGGCGTCGACGTCGTACCAGCTGATACCCGCTCGACTCTGAAAAGATCACCACGCAAGGCTGCGGCCGCGCCGTCTGGCGACGGATCGTCTCAGGTAGTGGATGTTCCTGCCACGCAGGTCAGCGGGCCCTTTGAGGCAGCGTCGGACGAGTCTGCTACTACCGAACTCCACACTCCCCACTCACCGGTGGTTTCTCTCTCAAAGTCGTCTGCGGGTGATCAGAATGGCTTTTCCGGCTCTGCCGTCTCGGGTGACGGCCGTCGGCGGGAGCGCGCGTGCGCAAGCGAGGATTCTCCGAAAGTGGCCCAGGGAATCGGCGGTGCGGGCTCGTCGCGGATTGGGGCTGGCCCGCTGCGCGGGGAACAGCCCCAGACCACCAAAATCCGGCCGCGGGTTGAACCCGTAGAGGCCGGGGTAGTGCCCCTGGATCTCATGGAGGTCCTGGCACCTGTAGCGCATCTGTGGACTGGTCTGACTCGGGTGTCGACGGCGAAATGGCTGGCCAGAGCGGTACGCGCGGAGGTGGCCCGGGTCCGTGCGGTGGTTGGACCAGAGCGTGCTGGCCAGGTGCTGGCCGCGCGGTTGCGGCGACGCCTGCTCGACCAGGAGCAGCCTGTATCCGCGCTTGTGGGATGGCTGTTGCAGTGTGCCCTTCCGCAACGGTCTCGGTGCTGGTCCGTGCAGTGTGATGACGGTTTCCGTATGGACACTGGGGGACCGTGCGAGAGCTGTACCTGCCGGATTGGGGACCGACGGGGCCTTCGCCGGAAGGTCGCTGTCGAGGTGGCATCAGAGCTCATGGCGGCTTCGCCTGCCGTGCGACAGGCCGCATTTGAGCGGCGGCTGCAGGAAGAGGTCCGTCGGCAAGCAGAAGCCGACATCGTCCGGCGCGAACGCATGGCACGGGAGCAGGTCGCGTTTCGAGCTGAGGTGCAGAGGCTGCGGCAGGCGTACGCGGAGCAACAGGCTGCGCGAGCCATCGAGGTTGCCGACGCAGCGTGCGGCACCTGTGGACTGCCGCAGACGGCGGGGGAGTGCCCACCGTGCGCGTCCCGGCGCTCCACAGCCTCATACGTCCGTTAGGCCGTAGATCTCGCCGTTGTCCTGAGGGCGGATCCCCGCGACCTTCAAGCCGTCGCCGACCTCACCCGCCAGGTCGAACAGGACACCTGGCGCATTATCGACGGAACCCCGTGCGCAGCGGAGGACAATCCGTGGGTGCAAGCCCACCAGCGGATGCAGGTGGCGCGTCGCATCCTTGACGAGCGACGGTCGCGGGCCTTGGAGGCTGGCTCAATCGAAGGCCGCCGACGCGGAAGGATCCCGCGTCGGCCACATGGAGCGGGCCCGCGCCCATGAGTACGCGTCGTCAGCCGAGCACCAGGCCGCTATCCAGGAAGCCATTGACAAGGCGCGGCAGCGGGTGGCAGAGGACACACTCACGAGGTTGCTCGATGACTTTGCCACGGCGCGCAGGGAGCTTGCGGAGACCGACCCGGTGCGACCGAGCCTGCGGAAACCCTGGAGCGAGCGATTTGCCGAGATCCTGCAGGCCCAGGTCTGATCAGTGCGTCCGTACCTGGAGTTGTCAGGCGAGTGCAGCTGGGTATTCCTTGGCCAGGATGCGGAGCGCCCCGGCAAGGGGTTTGCGAGGGGGCTTCCGCAGAAGCCCCGTCCCCTGCTTCCCCGCCTCGCGGATTCGGATCGCTTGGAGTGCGAGGAGAGCGCGGAGTAGCGGCTGGCTTCGATGCTCTGCCAGGTCCGCAAGCCCGCGGGCTCTGTTGAGTGCCTGATCCATCAGTGCGATCTGGTTGTGGAGGGCCTCCTTCACGCCCGTTGGGATTTCCGGCCGGTGGAGTGCCTGGCTGGTCAAGTCGTGCTGGGCGAAGGCTTCCTCAGGGATGCCGATGCGGCCGGTCTGGAGGTCTTCGGCCAGGTCTTCGAGGAAGTCGAGTCGCTGGCCGGCTTCGATGAAGGCTCGGCAGCTGGCGATGTAGGCATCGGAGGCCGGGCACGGCCCGAGCTGACAGGCGATGAGCATGAAGGCCGGCAGCGAGTAGGCATCAATGTAGTGCTGGAAGTCGGCTTCGGTATCGAAGCGTTTCCAGCGTGCCTCCAGGTCCCCGCCAGCGAGGAATTCATCGATGTGCTGGCGGAGGTGCGGATGCTGGTCAACCGTGTGGACCATGGCTCTGAGGACTGGCTGATCAGAGATACCGCTGTCGAGGGCCGCTCGGACCTGCTGGCTCCAGTCGGCTAGCCCGGTCAGGCGCTCGTTCAGAGAGCCGGTGTCGATGAGGTCGTCGGTGTGGTGCATGAAGGCGGTGGCCGCGAGCACCGGGGGGACGAGTGGGGCGGGGAGCAGGAGGCGTACGGCTGTGTATTCCGCGCGTGCGAAGCGGGCTACGAGGTGGCGCTGCTGGGTGTAGTCGTGGCGAAGGCGAGGGTTGTCGATGGCGGCGAGATCCAGTGTGCGCCGCCAGGTCTTCACCGGCATGTTCCCTCGTGTGGTGTTCGTGGCTGTCGTAGCAGTCAGGCCGCCTGGCTGGGGGACCGCGATGAGCGGTCGCGAGGGTGGCCTATCGGCAGGGGAGCATGGCTGAGTGGGGTCTTCGTCAGTTAGCGCGATGCGGTCACCCGGGTTGCCGTGAGGAGGATTCCGGGCTGGATGAGGGTCCTGGGGTGGGCTCGCATGTGGACGACGTCCATGTAGGCCTGGTTGACCGTGGGGTCGATGAGGGATGCGCTGGTGATCTTGTCGCCGATGCGGCGGATGAGCCGGTAGCCGCGGGGGTAGGGGCCGGTGACGTGGGGTTGGGCGAGGTCTGCGGTGGTCGACAGTTGCCAGACGGCGTTGACGATGGCTCCGGTCTGGCGGAAGTAGCCCAGGGCCGGCGCGTGCGCGGGTGCGCCGCTCTGCAGGTGGATGGCCAGCGCGTTGACCTGGAGGACGGCGAGCGTCAGCCCCTGGCCGTAGATGGGGTTGACCGAGGCGACGGAGTCGCCGATGGCCATGAGGCCGCCGGGGAACCGGCTGAGACGGGTGAAGTCGCGGCGCTGGCTGGAGGCGAAGTGGAACGTCTTGATGTCCTCGGCCATGGCGCACTTTTCAGCGACGGTCTGCAGGGGGGCTACGCAGCGCAGCATCCGTTTGCGGAACTCGTCGGGGTCGCGTCCCGGGCGGTAGTCGGTGTAGCCGGCGAGGACGACCATCCAGCGGTTGCCCTCGACGGCCGCGAGGGCTCCGGGTTCGCTGACGGATGTCTGGTAGCCGCTCGCGGGGCCGGGCGTGGCGTGCGCGATGACGGTGCCGGGCAGTTCGTCGCCGCGGTGGAAGAGCGCGGTGGCGTAGCCGAGGTCGATGCGCATCCGGTCCGTTGGGAGTTCATCCCAGCCGCTGTTGGTGAGCCAGGTGCTGAGCCGGCTGGAGCGGCCCATGGCGTCGACGACCAGGTCGGCGTCGAGTTTCCTGCGGGATCCGGCGTCGGCGGCGGATCCGGTCTGCTCTGTCTCGCTGTAGCCGACACCGGTGATCCGGGTGGCCGTGCTGAGCAGATGGGTTGCGCGGGCGTGCAGGAGCTGGACGTTGGGCAGAGCCAGCACGCGGCGTCGGATGTGGCCCTCGATCAGCGGCCTGGTCGCGCTGAGCATGGGCACGTCGACGGGGTGGCGCCGGGTGCCGTCGACGTAGAACTGGATGGCGTCCTTGGTGCCGTGGTGGGCGCCGCTGTCGACGAGCTGTTGGGTGATGCCGGGGAACCACCGCTCAAGGTGTGTGTGGCCCATGGAAAGCAGTGCGTGGAGTTGGTCCCGCTGGGGGGCACCGGGTCCGGTGCCGGGCTGTGACAGGTCGTCCGGTTCGAGGACCACTACCTCGCGGGCGTGGTCGCTGAGGGCGCGGGCGGCAAGCAATCCGGCAAAGCTTCCGCCCAGGACGATAGCCCGTTGCACACGAACCCCCTTGTTCAGGCCACGACTTGGTCGCTTCCGTCCGCCAGGCGGCGGGCTGCTGTGAACCCTATCCCGGCGGTTGGATTCCGGGCGGGGCTCTGGCGTCTTTCGGTGCTGCCGGGCTGGTTGGCAGCGTTATCGGTCCGAAACCGAACCGGTGGACTCCTTGCCGTGTGTGTGCGCGAGGGCGGCCGCGGTCAGGGGATGGGTGAGCGCGCCGGCCACGGCCAGCAGTCGCTCACGCTCTTGCCACATCGGGGTGTCCGCCCCGGGGAGCGAGGCAGCGGAGCCGCCTGCGGGGGGCCGGGACTGTGCAGTTGTCGGCGCCTTCCGTGCGGCCTGGAGGCGGGGGAGGGCGTCGCGTATGGCGGCGGCCGTCGCGATGGTCTCCAGTTCCTTGGGGGACAGGGGCGTGGCCGGCTGGGGGGCCGTGAGCTGCTGCTGGTGCAGGGCGTAGACGCTCTGGACGAGCTGGGGCGATGTCCACGGTCCCAGAATGCGCAGGCCGTCGAGGATTTCGACCACCCCGCGGTGGAGGAGGAAGCCTGCGTTCCACAGGGGGCGGCCGGTGACGCTGTGGTCACTGATGGCCAAGTCCTTGTCGACTCCGGCGACGACCAGATCCCACAGCGGCTGCAGGAGCCTTCGGTCGCGGCGTTCGCGCCACCAGGCGCTGATGGCGGCGCCGGACAGTCCGTAGCCGGCCAGCAGGGCGCCCGTGGCACCGCATGTCGAACCGAAGACGCCGACCTGGTCGAGGGCGTGGCTGCCCAGTGAGGCAGCCGTGATCGCGGGAGTGGCGCACAGGACGTAGCCGAAGACGCACAGCATCGCGCGGGCGAACCAGTTCACTGCGTGCTGCAGGACGGGGTCGTCCAGCCGGATCTGTCGGCAGCGCCGGTAGGTGCTCAGCGTGCTGCAGGCCAGCGTGGCCAGGAACACGAGCACGAACGCCAGCACCAGCGGATCATGCGCATACAGCGTGTTGAAGCGCAGGGGATCCGCAGGCCCTGAGAGATCCGCGGTGCAGAACAAGGTGGCCATCACGATGGCCGCCAGCGCGTACAGCGCGGTCCAGGAGATGAGCGAACGGCGCAGGGCGTTCGGCCGCTCGCGCAGGTGGGGGTCCCACAGCAGGGTCAGCCCATGGGTGTGGGCGAAGCAGCACAGGATCCCGACGTACACCGGTAGCGTGGCGAAACTCGGCTGGCCCAGAGCCGTGCCCAGCGCGCGGTACACGGCGGGGGCGGCGAGCACGTAGACGGTCGCGGAGCAGACGAAGGTGGAGACGGTCACCTTCAGTGTCGGCGTCGGGTCGCTGCGCAGCGCCGCGCCCTTCCACAGGACGATGCCGATTTCACTGACGGCGATGATCAGGTAGACGATCGTGGAGGTGGTCTCAGACACCCGATCTCCTGTGGGTGAAGGCCGAGGTGAGCATGCCGTTGCTCGTCTGGTCTGTGCTCAGGTGGAGCCGCTGGAGCATGAGCGTGGCGAAGACCTCGGCGTCCCGCTCGTCGGGGCTTGCGTAGTGGCTGCGATTGAGGATCTTGGCCACCACGCCCGGTTTGACTCCGGGCAGCAGCTCCCCGAGGAGGTTGTCGGACATCGGCTGATGGCCGTCACCGTCGGCCGGCTGGTGCTGGCTCAGCAGGTGGTAGAGCTCGTGGAGCAGGACGTGCAGGCGCAGGAGCTCGTTGGCGCGTGAGTCGGCGACAATGTAGTCGCACTCTCGTCCGCGGGCGCAGAACCCCGATACTTCTGACGGGAGCGGCGCCTCGGTGATCTTGATCATTTTTCCCTGCAGCGCTGCGACAGCGTTGATGAGGCCTTGCAGGTCGCGGGCTGCGCTGAGGCCGGTGTCGCGGCGGATGAGGCGTTTGATCCGCCGCGTGGTGGCGAGGACGGCCCACTCTTCCCTGAGGGAGGCGCCACGTGCGGCCCACCGGGACCGGGCGGGAGGGGGCGGCGAGGCGGCTGCGGCGGGCCCGGACGTGTCGTCGGGTGAACTGCCGTGGCGGCGGGATGAGTTGTGTGGAATCTTTTCCATGGCTCTGTCGGTGGCCTATCTCCATACGCGGCGGTACTGGAAACCTGGGTTGTGCCCGTGACCTGCCTTCACCGCCGCAAGCCTGCCTGTATTCGACCTTGGTGCCAAGAGGCCAGCTCGTGGCTCGGGGTTTCGCGGCTGGTGCAGTGTGCCTTCTGAGCCATCGCGGGGGTCTGCCCCAGGCCAGCACCCGGTGGAGCGTGATCGCTCGTGTCCGAATCTGACGTGTCTCGCGCGGTGGTGTGCGGGATGCTCGCTGGGCCGGGGGATATGTGGACGCCAGGGGGCCGCACCGTACGACTCGCTGGCGATGGGACGGCGGTAAACGCCAGCGGCCTGGGGGCGGGGGAGGGCTGGATGGCTGGTCTTCACCGGCCGCTGCCCTGTTCGCCGCCCGCCTGGCTGTACGGCTCGGGTGCAATCCGCGCGCTCTTCTCCCATGCGGTGAGCTGGGCGCGCAGGCGGGCGCAGGCTGCGACCGCGGCGGCGTGGTCGGCCAGCTCGGCCAGGAGCGCGGCACTGGGGCCGGCAGGGGGGCGGGGCGCAGATGGCGGCGGAAGCCGCTTCGCCTGGCGCCGGTAGATCTCCAGGACGGATGTGTGCGTGTAGTCGGGGCGCTGCGCGGCGTAAAAGGACGATTCCGGCTCGCGCAGCCACGGAGTCCACACGCTGGCCGGGGTCGACGGAGGCGTGCGTGCGCGCCGGAGAGCCGCACGCAGACTGGAGGCGTGGACCTGCCGGTATCGGGCGAAGACGGGAGCGAATCGCTCCTGGCGCGCACGCAGCATCTGGGCGTGGCGCTCGCCTCGTTCATCCACCGGAAGCTGACGGACGGGGTCGACGAGGCCTTCGCGCAGGGGCAGCAGGCCCATGCGGGCGCGGCGCTGGATCTGCGAGCTCACATAGCCCACCAGACTGGTCGGGCGCAGGGGCACGCTCCACCGCGACAGTTCGTGCACCGCCTCCTCCCAGCCGAACCCCGAAACGATCAAGGGGCGCAGAGCGAATGCCAACTGGCGCAGGCAGCCGCCCTGCGTCCACCAGATGTGGGGCCGTACCCGCTGGGCGTACGCGATCGCGGCCGCCGCCTGCCCCGAGGTGAAGTCGAAATGGCCGCTCTGCGAGTCCCGTTCAGGGCGATGTCCGGGCTGGTGCGCCGGGGGTCGCCCGCTGTCTTTGCTTCTCCCCCCACTCACCGGTGCGGGTCCGTCGTGGGAAACCACGACGCAAGAAGGGGTCCGCGGGGCAGGCTGCTGTGCCCGGGAGCGCCGAGCATGCTTGACAGCCCGGGCGCGCCCGGCGGCCGTGACGGCCCGGATCCGGGAGGTGTATCCGGTGCCTGCGCGCAGCCGTCCTTCGGCCTCGTCCCACAAGGGAGGTGCGCACGGCGCGTAGAGGGTGGCGGTGCGCCGAAAGCCGCTGCCGGGGCCGAAGCGTTCGCCCAGGCGAGCTCTCAGGGCGTTGCGGCGGGCGTTGCCGTGCTCGACGAAGGCCAACAGGCCGAGCTCGCGCAGGATCCGCGTGTGTTTCATGATCGTGCTGCGGGACAGGCCGAGCCGGTCCTGCATGGCGGCGACACCGTAGACCACATGGCCGTCCTTGCTCAGATGCATACGCCGTGCGAAGTCCTGGGCCAGGGCGTACGTGGTCGCGTTGGCCCCGGGGTGATAGCCGCCCTTGACCATGAAGGAGACGGCGGCGAGGAATTCGCGCGAGCGTCGCAGCTGCCGTGAACGCGTCGCTGTCACCTCCTGGTCGGCGGCAGCCGTAACCAGCAAGAAGGGCAAGCGACTTCTCGTACGGGCGCAGCGCCTGGCGCACGAGTACGACCGATGGCTCTGGCCGCAGACGCAGACATGCTGCATCATGGACCGCATCACTCCTGTATGGGGGTGTGCAAAAGCCCCACTTCGGTGGGGCGACTCTGGTAAGAACCGAGTGATACCGGCCTGTTGCCGGGCCCGCCGGACGAGTGGCGACTCGAACGGACGGGGTGACGTAGAGGGCCGCAGTGGCCCGGCTGGTGGTGACACACCAGGCGGTCTGCGGCCGGGGCGGCGAGCGCCGAGACCAGCTCGCGCTTCGCCGCCGCAAGGATCAGTTCATGACAGCCCCCTTCATGGGGGAGCAGTTCCGGGATGCGGCGCGCAGGTCGCGGGCAGGCCCGGTGAGTTGGGTACAGCGCGGCCTTGGCCTCGCGTTGGCCGCGCCGTCGTACAGCGCCACCGCAATCGCTCCCTGGGACAGCGGTGTCCAGTGGCCCTGGGCCGTCGGCTGCAGACTCTGACCTCTGCGACGCCGTGGGGCCACTGCTCCATGTCCGGCGGCGAGGCGCGACGCGGAACGGGCGGCGTCCGCCCGGTGTGCAGGCCGCGGCCGGTGGCGCGGCAGACGTCCGCGGTGCCAGCGGCGATGAGCGGCTCTGCCCGGCAGCCGGGGCCGGGTGCGGCGGGCCCTCATGCTGCGCGCTGCGCGCTGCGGTTGGCCGTCTGCCAGTACCGGGTGGTCGAGACGGGCAGGTGCCGCATGCCGTGCCACAGCGGCGAGAGCCAGGCATCGATGTGCCGCTCGAGGTCCCGGCTGCGGGCCATCAGACTCACAGCGCCGACCAGGCGGGCACCGCCCAGCAGCCCTTCGAGGCCGGGCATCCCCGGGACCGCGTGCACCGGGACCGAGACGAAATCCCATCCCGGCAGGGCCGAGGGGCTGCTCACATAGCCGCGGGAGCGGATCTGCTGCAACTGGCCCGACAGAGCGACGGTCTCATCGAGGTGAGCCAGCATGACCAGACCCGGCGCATCGGCGGCCAGCGGTGCCTGACGGAGCCGGCCCGCTGCCGTGGGATGGGCCGCCAGCTCCTCGGTGAAGTCGGCGCGGGCACCGCTGCAGTACTCCACACACAGGCGCACCGGCGAGTCCAGCAGCATCAGGCCGTGCAGGAACACGATTTGCCCGGTCTGCTGCTGCAGGGCTGCCAGATAGCGGCGGCTGCGGGCCTGCACCCCGGGCACGGCGTGCAGCAGCCGCGCCTCATCGGTGCCCAGAACAGCGGTAGTCAGCTCGTAGTGGCCCGGGCTGCCGGGCGAGAGCGCGCACAGGCCCGCCTCGCGCATGGCGGCGAGCCGGCGCCGGACCACCCCTCGGTCCATGCCCGTCCGGTGGACGATCCGGCTCATGGGCTGCGGGCCCGGGCCCAGCTCCAGCATCGCCTTGAACACACGGTACGAGCGGGCTGCTTCGGGCGCGGGCAGGTTCCCTTCGCGAGAATGAGGTGTGGATGGTGTCATGGATCGCCCCTCAGATTGAATGATGGTGAAGCCGGAGCCCCTGGCCACGTGATGCCAGGGGCGGGGGATGGCAGCGGTAGCGGGGGGAGTGGACGGGCCCGATTCAGGCGGCGGCCAGCCGGGTCTGACGGCTCAGCCACTGCTCGGTATAGGGGTAGACGACGAACAGCACGCACCCCTCGGCGGACCTCGGCGTGTGGCGCGACCCGCGGTGCCCGACGATGACCGTTCCCGGCCTGTGGTCGCCGTTCTCATCGCTCAGCACCCCGGATACCACCCGGACTATTTCGTGGGCATCGGTGTGCTCATCGACGCCGTCCCACACGGCGCCGGGCGCCAGGGATACTTCCACGATCTGGCTGGGGAACTGATCGGTCGGCTCGCGCAGTACACGGACCTCGATCCCCTGCGAGATGCCACGGGCCGGCACATCGGTGGCACGGCACAATTCAAAACCAGACATGCGGGACCTTTCGACGGAGGCGGACGAACACGTCAGTGCGGGTAACGACCGGGCGGCGGGGCGGCGCCGGGACCAACGACGCCGAGACGGAGCAGGTCGGCGATAGCCTCCTCGGACAATGCCTGGGCATCGAGCGACGGCCATGCCCGAGGGGAACCTCCGCTGGCCCACAGAGCCCCCGGCCCGCGCATCTCCGCCTGCCGCAGCCAACCCCCGCCGGTCTCCCCGTCCACTTCTCGGGCCGCGTCGACGAGCCCCGCGCTGACCAGCGCAGCGACCACCGTCCCGTAGACGAGATCGGCGTCCGCCTGATGCGTGCCGCATGCGGGCCCGGTCACGGCGGGAAGAGGGCCGTAGGCGGACGCGCCGTCGCGGGACCAGCGCAGCGGGGCGTGCGCACACGCCACCCCCAGCTGATGGGCTATTTCCGTCAGAGCGCCGGCCTGCTCCTGCGGCAGCGGACCCATCTGGATCCACAGGGTGCCGGGCCGCAGGGCGGGAAGGATGTGCGCGGACAGGACCGCTTCCAGCACATCAGGATGGTCGAAGATACTCACCACGACGTGACAGGGGGAGAGTTGGGCGCTCCAGCCAGGCACGGCCGCGGCGAGTGCGGCGAGCGCGTCGGCGTCGTGGGCGGGGTAGGCCGCGGGCAGTCCCCACAGGTGGGTGGCTATGCCCGCAGAGGTCAGGCCGTTGGCGGCCAGATAGGCCCCGGGGGCCGACCCCAGGACGGCGACGACAGGCAGTGCAGACACGGGCAGCAGTCCTTATGGCAGTGCGGTGGTTGAAGCACGATCCAAGGCCTCTGAGCCACGCTAGGGGGGTCCTTGCGTCCGCGGAACGCAACAAGTGCACAGTGCTGCGGACGGGAGGCGTCACGAGTGCACAGCGCGGCCCGCGGGGCGGAACGTCGCAGTACCGGGCGCAGGACCGACACACCGGTGCCATCGCCGGCCCGAGCCGTCCCTCTGCGGCGGACACCACCGCCACCTCCTCCCTTCGCCCCCCCGGCCCCGCATGCCCATCGCGGGGTCAGCCGAGCTCGGGGAGAACGGGATCACCCGAGGTGATGGCCAGGGCCAGGATGGCCGCGTGCGCACCGGCGAGGCCGCTGGAAAGGTCGCGCTGAAGGAGGGATTCCATGCAGCGCAGGCGCAGACGCACGGCCCGCGCCCCGATTCCCAACTGTGCAGCGGCTTCCTCCACGTGGAGATTGCACCCCACCCAGGCCCGCAGGGTGCTGAGCAGATCACGCTCATCGTCGTGGAGCGGCTGCAGCAGCCCCCGCGCCCATGCCTGCGCGGGGGCGCACTGCAGGATCGCCGCGAGTGAGGGCGAGCCAGGTGCATCCTGTGCGGGAGGCACCGGGGCGTAGACCAGGGAGAGGACCAGATGTAGCACGGTGCGCAGCCGGGCGTCTTTGAGATGCAGCGGTGCACCGTCTTGGCCCAGCACTTCGGCGCAGCGAGCGACGCGCGCAGAGACCGTGTTGCGGTGGGCCCCCAGAATCCGGGCCGTGCGGGCATGGGAGAACTCCATCGTGATGCGCAGCGTGCTGGTCAGTTCCTCGCGCACGACGAGCGGCAGGCCGAGCAGCGGCGCGAGCACACGCTCAGCCCACACATGCGCAGCGTCCCCTAACAGTGGCGCCAGCTGTGAGGAACCGTCGAACAGATCGATGCGATCGCGGTGGTAGCGCGCGGAGAGCAACGCGTTGGCCGCCTCGCCGTATGCCTCGGCGACCGCACCGAGCGGGTAGGGACGGCTGCCGCCCATGGACCTGCCCGGCAGCACCGCCATGGTGCGGCGCAGGGTCTGGGCGACGCTGCCGGGGGCATCCTCGCCGCCGTGGAGCGGGTCCACGATGATCACGTGATCACCCCGGGCCGGGCAGCGCACCAGCAAGGCCTTCCCGCCAATGTGCGCCTCCAGCAGGCTCACGGCGTCCTCCCGTTGCTCCGGGGGCCCGGCGATGACGTAGACGCGGATTCTGCTGGTCTGGAGCAGACCGGGTTCCAGGGCTGCCAGGGCCCTCTGCGCAAGGAGCGTCTGGCCGCCCATCAACATCTGGAACGCCCCCAGGCGCACCCCCCGTGCACTCTCGCGCAGTTCCCGGGCTCGCTGCGCATCGTGCGCCATGGCCAACAGCTTGACGGTGACCTCCGCCAGGGGGAGGGTCTCGGGAGCGAAGGGCGATGCGCCGGCTGCCACCAAGTAGGGCGCCGTCTCCATCGAGCTGACGGGAAGCTTGACCACGTGCACGCCCTGGCGGACCTGCGGATCGCGGGCAGTGTCGGTGCTGAAGGCCAGATGCTGGGCGACGCTGCGCTGCTGGGCAGGGGCGTCCTCCGGGCTCTCGACACACACATTGCGGTCGGCGGGACTCATGAGACCGACGTAGCGGTCGAGGGACTCGGCAAGGCCCTCGACCAGTACCTGCTTGAAGTCCGCCTGGCGCAGCTCGCCGGGCAGATGCTCGAAATAGGCCGTCACCCGGTTTAACTGCTGCTGGGCGCGGCGATGCCATATTCCGGCGAGGACGCGGTCGATTCCTGCCCAGGCGGCCGGGTCGCCTTGGGTCACCAGCAGCGGAACACCGACTCGGTGAGCCGCCTGGCGGATCGTGGGGGGAATCGCGTCCCCGGCCCCGGCGTCGACCGCCAGCGCGAGGCCGGCAGCCTGGCGTTGCGCTAGGTCGCGCACCAGCCGGTCCGCCTGCACGGTGGACGCTGCGCTCACTGCGGCGGCTTCGACGATGACCAGGCAGTCGGCCAGGTCGAGGGCGTCGGCGACGGGGATCACGGCGACACGGTGGGTGCCGGAAACGGCGCGATTGTGGTGAGCAGCCCGGTGGGCAGCATCGGCGAACTTCAGCCCCACATTCGGCCGTTCGTCGGTGAGATATCCCAATGTTGACATGCGTTCTCCCCCCTGAAGCAGCCCAGCGCCTGTTTCCGACGAGACCGAACCGAGGTTCACGCCGCCACACCGGGCCGCGAGGGAAATGGATCTCCCGAGACATGCAGGTGCGGCGATAGGGTGGCGGTGGTTGTGTCGGCGCTGTGCGATGGCGCAACCACCACTGTCCGCAGATGTCACCCGGCTGATTCCCCGCAGCCCCCTCTCGGCATTGCTGCTGGAGTCCCGTACGGGAAGAGGCGGGAACCGATGTCCACCAGCTCCGTCGGCCGATGTTCTCCCCGCGCATCGCAGGACGATCAGCAGTGGCTAGGAATCCTGATGTACCATCCCTGCGCTGTCAACAAATGTCGAAAACATCGGCGCGTCGGCCATAATGGCCTGAATTCGTCATTCCCTACAGGGAATTGCTGGATCATGCGGACAATCGCCGTCCTGACCGCGAGGATGAGGCGATAACGACTGTCGTGACGCCGTGACCAAGGGCCGCTAAGGTCTAGTCCGCGCCAACCGCGCCGATCCGCACGTCACAAGGATCAGGAGACCGCAGGCTGATGGATGTCCCCTGTGAGGCGTTTCCGGCCGACGACCTCGAATCGGTCGTCGCCTCCATCACTCGCCTCCTCGACATGCTGGGCATGGCGCGCGACGAGGTCCTGGACGTCGAACAGCTCGCCTACGCAGCGGGGTTGAGCGTTGGCAGGGTGCAGACCCTGCTCGACGACCCCGGCGCGCCAGACCCTGAGGAGGGCCTTGGGGAGACGGCCGGCATGGGCGAGAAGTTCAGTCCCACAGCCGAGCGGTTCCGCCAGCGGCTCGCCTTCCTGCGCGCCACCCGGCTGCGCAGCAACGGTCAGCCCTACACCCTCGCCGAAATCGGCGCCGGATCGCACATGTCCGGCTCACAGGTCAGCCTTCTGCTGATCGGACGGCGCCGCCCGACATTCCAGCACGCGGAAGATCTGGGGCGGTTCTACAAAGTGCCGCCCGGCTTCTTCTCCGCCACGGACTCCCAGGCCCTGCACCGCGTGCTCAAGCCGATCGAGCAGATGCTGCTCAACGCGGCCTTATACCAGCAGAAGGGCATCACCCAGTTCGCGCTGCGCAGCCGCGACCTGGCCGAAGCCGACCCCACCGTCGGAGCCGCACTCAGGGACGCGCTCACCCTGGCGTTGACGGAGACAGACAGCGAAGTCCGCGAGATCAGCCAGGAGATGCTCTCGTTGCCCGCACCCAGCCGTCGGCGCGTTCTGCCCCAGATCAAACGCCTGCTGGGACGTGCGCGCATGGAGAACGAGGGGAAGCCCGACCCTTCGCCCCTGCCGGAGCCCTGACCACGCAGCGTCTGACCGAAAAGCGGGCCATGGCGGGCACCTTGCCGGTGGCACCGGATGGCGGGTTGGCCTGGACCCGCGCGTGGTTCCGGGGCGTCGGAGCATAGAGCCACACACTGAGCCTGTGCTCCATGATCTGTAGTTGATCTTCAAGAGCGGTGCGCTCAGGTAGCGGTGTCCAGGCCGACGAGAAGAGAGGCAACGTCGAGGCCAGTGGTGAGGTACTCCTCGAACGTTCGGTTGTTCAGGGCCCAGGAAGACCGTCGTTCCCTGATGAGCTGGATCGCTGCCGTTGCAGGTCGGCCCAGCTCGATGAGGGTCTGCGCCACCACCAGGCCGGAGCGGTTGTAGCCGGCATTGCAGCGCACCAGAACCGTGCGCTCGTGCCGCACTGCGTGAGCAGCGGCATGGGCCAGCTGCTGGACGGTCTGGATCTGCTCGGCAGTGAGCGGACCGTCGGGGATCTCGGCGACGAGATGCTCAACACCCGGGCCAGGGCCATGGTCGGGCCGAGCGAACAGACTAATGACCAGGCCAAACTCGGTGCAGACGACTGCGGCATGGCATTGTCCCAGGGCGTCAGCCCAATGGTGGCCACCCATCCATAATCTGGGCGTGATCTTGTTCCAGGGAGCAGACGGCTCGGGAGTGTCCCCACCTTTGTGACGCGTCTTCATCTGCAGATCCTCTTCAACCAGGCGAGCAGGGCAGGGCGCTCAATCCGTCCCTCAGCTCGAATGGTCCCTCGAACAAGTTCCCAGCATGAGGATTCTCCGGACACGGGACCGGCGTCCGCCCGATTCAAGGAAGGCACCGAACCAGACCGAAGGCCCTGGGGAGTCGTCGGCCCGGCGAGCCGCGCATGAAGGCAGTGGGCCCGGATCTGCCGTCGCGGCACTGGCGCCCGGTCGTCCGCCTGCATTCAGTCGAGCTCGAAGTCGTCATGGCCAGCCGCCGGGCTCTTCAGCCAGAGCGCCAGGTGGCACGCTAGCTCGGCCACGGGGAACGCCTCCTCGGAGCACACCTTGCGCCCCTGTCCCAGATGGACAGCTCTGCGTCGATATCGAGGAGCAGCACCGCCAGGGAAGCCTCCTGCGCGTTGAGACCGCGCCGCGGCATGTCCGACAGCCCAAGGTGCCGGCAGACGAACCGCACCGCCAGGCCTCCATGAGAGCTGAGGCACGCTGACTATCCGGGCCACCCAAATACAGACGCCCCTACCAACCGATACCAGGCGCTTCGCTGAGCCCCGATCAATCGAACGACCCTTCAGGCCGCAGGTCGCGGCACCCGCCTCACGCATGGCATGGGGTGTCCGATCTCCCACTCGATCACCGACCGCCCTTGCTGCACGTACGTGGCTTGTTTGATGCGTTTGCGTATGTCATAGGAGGCACGGCCTTTGACCCCGTAGACCTCGACGTAGGTAGGAGGCTCCGTGTCGGTGAGTACGAAGTCCGGGAACAGCTCATCGCTGCGATCCCAGCGCAAGGGCTTGATCATCCGGCGGCCCGCCGCAGCCAGGGCGTCGGCCATCCTCAGCTCGTAGGACGACTCCACGGGAATGTAGTTGGTGTTGGTGAGCATGAAGGCGGCCTCGACGGCCTTCAGAACACTCCCGGACCGGGACGGCTCGACCACCAAGAGGCCGATGCGGCGGGCTGTGTCTCCGGCAGCCGAGGCGAAGGTGGGGACATACGAGCGTCTCCACCGCTCGAGCTGTCGAGACGTGGTGAAAAGCCCTCTGTCCAGATGGCGAAGGGCGATGCGGTGGCCGTGGGGGCTGGTACGGATCTCCTTGACCTCCCCCAGCATCAGCCCCCGCTGTGTTTTCCCTTGATGCTGTCCCAGCCGCTGGCAGAACCATTCGAGGGCCGCGTCGTGGGCAGCGGCAGTGCTCGGCCTGAAAGGGGGGACCACGTAGAGGGCTTCGTCGAGCGGAACCGCGTTGACGGTGCAGTCGTCGAGCAGCCCCAGCAGGCGGCCCCGGCAGGTATGCCAGGAGCGGGAGTGGCCCGCTCCCCGATTCCACTGGTTGAGTTGGGCCTCTTCCCACAGGAAGTGCATGAGCCCCAGCAGGCCGACAGGATGCCGCGACACCGGACCCGCGGACTCGGCGGGGAGCAGAGGGGGAGTGGCCGGGGCCGCCTCGCCTGACGTGTCGATGGTGAGCGGGACATGCAGGAGGATGGCCGTCCCGTCCGGTGTCTGGAGAATGCCACTCATGCTGCGCGACGGCCGGCCGGACAGGTCGCCCTCCAGCTTGTGAAAGGCGCAACCGAAGGCGTGCTGGCTTCCCTCATCCGGCCATCCCGCGAGGTGGAAGCGCCCGGCGCGAGCGCGTATGACCAGCCGCAGTGGAGGTGTCCTGCACAGGCAATAGGCGCATCCGTCCTCGGAGCGAGCTGCGCTGAACACGCCCGCGAACCTCGTCGGGTTCCGCCGCACCGCCGAGAGCGCAGTGACCTGACCCGCGATGCGCACCATCTCGCGGTCCCGGCGAGCCGCAGAGCTCCGGGATCCGCTCCCGCCCAAGGGCAGCGGCAGCTGGTTCATCCTGATACCCCCGATGGGCAAATCCGCAGAACAGCGGCCGCCTTGGCGCCGCTGGCCAACTCTCCGCGCGGCCCGGCCCATACCGGGGCAGCGGGCCAGCTGGCTGCCCTGCGGGCCAGGGGGAAGGGCGCGGCGCGCTCCAGCCTCGGCAATCCGGCGGCCTCGGATCCCGCCTGCCCGTTCACGCCGCCGCCGTCGGGAGCATGGCAGCTGCACCCTCGCTTCGTCGGCTCATGCGGGCGGCCGTCTGCATCAAGGAAGGGACATAACTATGGCGATGCCGCTGCACTTGCTGGGGCAGGCCGAGCAGGGCAAGCGCGCCCGTGACCGTGCGCCCGCGAAACAGCGGCGCGGCCAGCATCTCCCAGCCAGGCACCGGTGCCGGGGTCAGTGCATGGCCCTCGGCACGTATCTCACGGGTGTAGCTGCTTCCCGGCACGTCGTCGAGATAGGCCTGGATCACCAGCCCGGCCGCGTCAGCGGGCAGCGGGGCCATCGTCAACCGGTCGCGTACCTGCGGCGTACACCGGGCCAGCGCCGCCTGGAAGTCGGCGCGCTTGGCCATGTTGGAGTGCAGGCACAGCCGGGAGTTGGTGCCGCCCACCAGCACTGCAGTGAAGACCAGCACCACTTGGGCCGTCTGCCGCTGCAACAGCGCCAGTTCCCGGTAGAGCACCCCGTCATCGGTAACCGCTGAGTCGGTCAGACGCTCCGCAGGGTTGGACAGGCGGCCCCGCGCAAGCCCGTAGTGCCCCTGCCGCGGGTGCACGAAGGCGTCGGCCCGCACCCCAGCGGTGAGTATCCGATGGACCGTGCTCTTCGTGTAATTCGTGTCCTCGATGATCCGCCACATCGGATGCACCCCAGGCCCGAGTTCCTCCACGGCCTGGTACACCCTGAACACACGCTCGTGTGAGGTCGGTTCGTTCGCCTCAGAGGATTCTGGGACAGCCAACTTCTCCCCCTTGATCGTGTACTGGGCGCACCGATCAGTCGCCGCATGTGAAATCGTGAGTCCCGCGCCACCTATCTTTATCGCATGCCGTGGAATTTCGGCAGGGGTTCCGGATGCTGGCGCACTCTATTGGGCCGTCATCTAAAGCGCGAGCCGTTTCCCCATAACCATGTTCGCCACGTGAACCGCAATTCCTTTGAAGTGCGGCGGAGAATCACCTGCGCGACTATCGCGGTCGCGGTGGGCTCACGGCCACGGGAAGCGGATCAGAGCACTCCGTTTTGGGGTGGCGTCTCACAGCTGCCTCGGCGCATGGCTGACCTGCCTGAACACCCATGGCTGATCACTGCAAGACCCGCTGGCCTTCCGACACGGCAGCAGGATCGCGTTTTCCCGCCACACGGGATCCGAGCCGCCATCCATTCCGCAGGGCGGGAAACGGTGAGCTGTGGTGGGGCGTCGGCACATGCGACTGCCCGGCACCAAGACGAACGTGAACACACTGCACCCGCCCACAGGTCGGAGTGGCAAAGATGCATGCGATCCCCCTGCTCCCGGCAGGCGGGAGCACTCCGCGCCGCCTCCCCGCGTGCGGAACTCCTGCAGATTCCAGCGCAGTCTCCCCCCACTGCGCGCACGGGGCAGACAGCCTTGCCTATCCGTACCGTTGGTACAACCAAGGAGATCCGCATGTGCTCCCGAGCGTTTTTCACCCAAGGCGTCGGCGCCTCGACCATCGCGCCCCGTCCCGACGCCAGCCCGCCCCAGCACGACACCAGGGCCACAACCTCATCGGTGACAACCGCCGAACGCTGTTCTCCCGCAACACGGGAAGGACGGTGCCGAGGCGACCGTGACGCGGGAAACCACAGCTGAAGCCAGCGACACGGCTTGCCTGTTCCGCCCAGCACCACCTTTGCTTCACGCCAACAGCAGAACTCCACCTCACGGAAAGGGTCCCTGATGACCATCAACGCGCGCGACACCCGTCCCCAGGACACTGACGCCCGCCCGCTCCCGGCCCGTCTGCCGCGCCCCCTCGGCGTCCGGCCCTGGTGAAGATCAGGCACGTAGCGCAGTTCTGACGGCGCTCGGCGGGTTCGCCAGGGAACGTTCCCTGGCGAACCCCCCTGTGGGCGGGATGGTGCCCGGGGCAGCACCCTGATGCCCGCACCCAGCGGGGGGGGGGCGCCCCCAAGGGGGCGGGG
>NZ_JBHWUR010000010.1:0-108976 GCF_042737755.1 Streptomyces sp. NPDC059994 | reverse complement strand
GGCGCCCGGCCGGGTTCAATACCCGCCCCGCCCCGCTGTCCGGCGGGCGCGGGGGGGGGTCGCCAGGGAACGTTCCCTGGCGAACCCGCCTGTTCGCCGGATGGAGCCCGTGGCCAGCACCGTGAGCCGCTCACCCTGCGTCGCGGTGCCGCCCGCAGGAGCAGGAGCAGGAGCAGGAGCAGGAACATGGACCATCGACCATGACCGACTACGCACTTGAAGCCCAGGCCTACTGGCGCCGCTGGCTGCCGCGCGCCCACGCCACGCTCACAGACCCCGACGCGTTCTACCGGCAGCTCGCCGACGACGTACAGGAACGCGTCAGCACCGTGTGGGACGTGCTCGCCGAGATCCACCTCACGCCGGACATCACCGACCACACCAAGCGAGCCGGACTCCTGCAGCTCCTGGGCCGCGAAGCCGAGCACACCGTGGTGCGGGCACTGGTCCAGCTGCCCCCAGAAGCGGACACCCGCCAGCGCGCCGAACCCGCCGCGCACCAGCGGCGCCTGCGCGAGTTCGACAGCCTTCTGGCGCAGCAGCAGGCCACCCTCCGCGCTCTCCTCGACGCAGAGCGCAGCGTCAGCGAGACCAGCGATGCAGAACTCGCCCAGGCCCTCCAGCTGATGCCGGAGCTCCTTGCCGTACTCGGCACCTCCCCGGACGAACTCCGCGCTCTCGGCCGTCAGATCTAGCCAGCCACCCCGGAAGGAGCGCAAGGTTGCCTTCCTCGACCGCCCCGGACTGGCCGCAGGGCACCGGGCTCCCCCCTCTCCAGCAACCGACTCGCGCCCACGTTCGCATCGCCCGCAACCTGGAGGCCATCCGCCTCCTCACCCAGCTCCCGGCCGACCAGCCCCTGACCCATGACCAGCGGGAGGCCTTGCAGGGCTACTCCTGGGGTGCTACGGGGGTCTCGGAAGTCTTCAACGAGGCCAGGCCCGAGTACCAGGCGATCCGTACCCAGCTGCGAGAGCTTCTCAGCGACGCCGCATACGACGCAGCGGCCGCCTCCACACCCACCGCGCACTACACCGACCCCGCCATCGTCGAGGTCATCCGCGCCGCGGTCACCGCACTCAATGTTCCCTCCGGGGCCCGCCTCCTCGAACTGGGCTGCGGGACGGGCGCCTTCCTGGCCCCGGGCATGATCGCCATTGAGCTTGAGCCCACCAGTGCACGGATCGCCCAGCGCCTCCACCCCGAAGCCACCGTTCACGCCTGCTCGTTCGTGGACGTCAGGCTGCCCCGCGACTATGCCGACGGAGCCGTGGGCAACCTGCCCTTCGGTGACTACACCCTGACCGACCCGTCCCACAACCCGCTCGGCCTCTCGATCCACAACCATGCCCTGAACTGGCTGCTCGCCCACGTGCGCCCAGGCGGCATCATCGCCGTCATCACCTCCCGGTGGACCCTGGACTCCCTCAAGGACGAGACACGCCGGGAGATGGCCCAGCACGCTGACCTCCTGGGCGCCATCCGACTGCCCGCCGGGGCCTTCGCCGGCAGCGCCGGAACCCAGGCCGTCGGTGACCTCCTCTTCCTCCGCGTCCGAGAACAGGGAAACGAACCGGCCGGCTGGGACCCCATCCCGACCCGCATCATCCCCGTCGAGGGCGGCAGCGCCCGGATCAGCAACTACTTCGCCCAGCACCCCGAACAGGTCCTGGGCACCCACACCTTGATCTCGGGACAGCACGGACCCGAGCTCAGCGTCGTAGCCAACGACCTGGCCACCCTCCCGGGCCAGGTCGCCGAGGCAGCCCAGCGCATCACCACACGCGCCCGGAGCGCGGAACTGACCTACAGCCCCGTCGAGCAGGCCCAGCGTGCCGCTGTCGATGCCGAGGCCGACCGGATCCAGCAGGCCATCGCACGGTTCGGCCACGACCTCGGCGCCCACGAAGGCAGCATCATCCAGGAGGGCAACGCCTTCCTGACCCTGCGCGAAGGCCAACTGGTGCCCTTCGCGTGCGCAGCGGCCGAGCACACCGAACTCGTAGACCTACTCGCCCTGCGCGACCGCTACCGTGACCTCGTCGACCTGCAGAACGCCTACCCGTCGCAGCCGCAGGCCGTGGAACAGGCGCGCGCCGAACTCAACGACTCCTATGACCAGTACGCCACCGTGCACGGCCCGCTCAACCGGGCGATGAAATCCCGCAGCGCTCGCTGGCACTTCCGGTTCGACCCCCTCGGACCCGCCGTCATGGCTCTTGAGGTCTACGACCGCAAGAGCGCTACCGCCAACAAGAGCAGCATCTTCCAGCACGACGAGCAGCAGGGCGAGACCCCAAGCCGACCGGGCACCGCGGCCGAGGCCCTGGCCATCAGCCTCAACCATCGCGGCGTCGTCGACCTCGCCTACATCGCCGAACTCCTCGCCGTCGCGCCAGATGAGGCCCGGGCCCGGCTCGGCACCCTCGTCTTCGACGACCCCAAAACGGGCGACCACATCCCCGCCGACCGCTACCTGGCAGGGCACGTCCGCAGCAAGCTCCACCTCGCCGAAAGCGCCAACCGCCAAGCCGCCGACGACCGCTTCCGAGCGAACATCGACGCCCTCAAAGCCGTCGTTCCCGACGACGCCGAGGCCGGCGACATCGACATCGAACTCGGCGACCCCATGCTGCGGCCCGACTGGGTCGAAGGCTTCCTGCGCACCCTCATCGGCCACCCGGAGATCCACGTCTCCCGGGCCGTCGGCGGGGACTGGCACATCGAGGCCGACGCCAAGGCCCGCAAACTCAGCACCAACCGCGAAACGTACGGCACCGCGCACTGGGACGCGCTCACCATCGTCGAGCGGATGCTGCGCCGCGCCAGCCTCCTCGTGCCCCCCACCCTGGACAAAGAGGCAACGTCCAGCGACCCCCGCGACGGCAAGACCCCGAGCACCTGGGCGACCGAGGACGTCCAGGCACGAGCCGATGAGATCAACCGACTCTTCGCCGACTACATGTGGGAAGACCCCGCACGCGGTGGTGAACTGATCCGCCTCTACAACTGGTACTACCGCTCACACCTCACCTACCGGCCCAGCGGTGCGCACCTGACGTTCCCCGGCCTCAACCCCGCCATCACCCCCCGCGACTACCAGAAGGACGCGGTCGCCCGCGGCCTGGTCGAGTCGTTCCTGATGGAACACGACGTCGGCTTCGGCAAGACACTGTCGATCCTCATGACCGTCATGAAGCGCAAACAGCTCGGCCTGTCGCGCAAGCCCATGATCGTCGTCCCCAACAACGCACTCGGCCAGTGGGAGCGCGCGGTCCGCTGGGCCTACCCCCACGCCAACGTCCTGATCTGCGCCGAGGAGGACTTCAACAGCACCAGCGATGCTGCCCAGACCCGCGCCCGCAGACAGACCTTCATCGGCAAGATCGCCAACGGGACCTTCGACGCGGTCATCGTCCCCTACACGGTCTTCGAACGCATCCCGCTCTCGGCCGAATCACAGCAGCTCTACCTCGAGTCCGTCTCCGCCCGCCTGCGGGCCTTCGTCGAACTGCAAAGCCGCGGCCGCAGCCCCGAGCGCGACGTCCTCGAACAGGAACTCCTCAACGACCTGCGCGACCCCATGGTCGCCGAGATCCTCGGCGAGGACCTCGCGCTGGCAGGCATCGGCGACATCACCGACGAGCGCCCCAGCGCCCGCACCGTCAAGCGGCTGCGCACCCTGCTCACCAAACTCGTGGAACAGCTGCGCAGGAACGCACTCATCCACCGCGACGTCGGCCTGCCCTTCGAACGCCTCGGCATCGACGGCCTGTTCGTCGACGAAGTGCAGAATTTCCTCGGCATCGCCTACCCGACCCGCCTGCGCGAGCTCGGCCTCTCACCCGCCGCACGCGCCTACGACCTCGACATGAAGGCGTGGACCGTCCGGCGCGCCTACCCCGACTCCGCCGTCATCATCGCCGCCTCCGGCACGCCCGCCCGCAACAACATGGCGCAGTTCTACCGCCTGCACGAACTCATCAAGCCCGACCTGCTGCCCCAGGCCGCCATCAACGACCTCGACAGCTTCCGCGGCATGTTCATCGCAACAACCCTCGAACCCGAGATCGCCCCCAACGGCGACATCCGCTTCAAGGAACGCCCCGGCGCCTTCCGCGAGGCGAACCTGAACACCTACATCCGCCTCCACCACATCATGGCCGACGTACGCACCCAGCACGACATCAAGATCGACGGCCGTCCCGTCCTCGCGGGCGGCACGCCGCAGATCCACGTCATCCCGCGTACCGAGGGCGAATCCGCATGGATGAGCACCAACTGGCTCGGCCGCATCGAACGCTTCGAGGCCGGCGAGCCCGACGAGGGCGACATCATGCCCAGCATCATCAGCGACGCGGTGATGCACGCCATCCACCCCAAGCTCGTCGGCGAGGAAGCCGACGGGCCCACTGTCCTCGACGCGGTCGTTGACAATGTCCTGCGCATCGATCTCGCCTACCGCGACCGCCGCTACCGCGTCGACGCGAAAGGCCCCAACTCCCCGCTCCACCCCACCCCCGGCGCCGGACAGTTCATCTTCTGCAGTCTCGGAGTCAGCAACGCCGACAACCGGCGCAAGGGCAAGTGGAGCGCCTACGACTACATGCGCGATCGCCTCATCGCCGGCGGCATCCCCGCCGACAAGATCGGCTACATGCAGGACGCCAGCGGCAGCTCGGCCAAGAAGGAAGAACTCCTCGCGAAATTCCGCACCGGAGAAATCCGCGTCCTCATCGGCTCCAGCGGCACCGCCGGCGTCGCCGTCGACGCACCCGACCGCGCCATCGCCGCGCACCAGGTCACCTTCGGATGGCGCCCGGACGAAATCGAGCAGGAACAAGGGCGCCTCCTGCGGCCCGGCAACCAGCACCGCGTCGCCCAAGTCCACCAGTACGTCAAGTACATGTCCGCGATGGCCCTTCGGCTGCAGCACTGCGAACGCAAGGCCCGCTTCATCACCCAGTACAAGACGGGCCACATCGACCTGACTCAGATCGACGACATGGAGCTCGACCTCAACAAGGCCACCTTCGCCATCGCCGAACTGAAAGCGATGGCGGCGGGAAAGCAGTTACTCCTCGACAAGCACCGCATCGACCAGAAGGTCCGCCGGCTCGAGGCCGCCGAGAGCCGCTGGCGGCGCACCCGCGAGCACCAGCGCACCATCATCGCCAGCGCCGACGAAGTCATCGCCTCCAGCCAGCGCCGCATCGACCATATACGGGAGCTCCTGGCCCGCCGCGATGACCCCGCCCAGCGCGGACTCCGCCTCGACGGCCGTGACGCACCCGCCACCGCAACCGACCTGCGCGATCTCCTCCTCGACAGGCCGAGCCTGGAGCTCCGAAACGTCGCAACCCTCAACGGCGTGCCCCTGCACGTCAGCAAGCACCCCGAGACCGGCACCGCAGTCATCACCGCAGAAGGCGTCGACCACCGCCTCACCGTCACCGTCGGCAGCCAGGAGCGTCCGGCCTCCACTGCGACCTGGCTCGGCCGGCTGGGCAAACTACTCACCCCCCTGGACGCCGCACTGCAGGACGCGCACGACGAGCTGGCCGCCCGCACCACGAGCGTCGAGCGCGCCCACCGCCTGATCGATCTTCCCTTCGATCAGGCGGAAGCGCTCACCAGCGCCCGGGCCGAGCAGGCACACGTGGCCGGTCTGATCGCCGCCGAGGCAGCCGCGAACACCCCCGACCGGGACGACAACCCCAGGGACACCCAGGAAGCGACCGACCGGGAGATGCAGGACTTGGTCGACTCCCTGCTCGCCGACGGGGACGAGCAGGAAACCTCCACCCGCCGAGGAATCACCGCAGCTGGCGGGGGAGGGGCGCCAAGAAGCAGCGAACCCGACCACCACGGCGACGACAGCGAGCTCGGCCTCCCCAGCGACGCCGACATCACCGTCCCCGACCTGCCCCGGCCGCCCGCTGTGGCCGAGCTCGGCGCCAACCTCGTCTACCGGCTCACGCGCACCGGCCGGCACATGGGCCAGAGCACCGGCCGGGAGATCGCGGCCCTGCTGGAACGGGCCTACGAGGAGGCCAGCGCCGCCGTCGGCGAGGACGTGCAGAACTTTGCTCAGCACTCCCCACAATGGGCTCACCGGGCCGCGTCGATGCGCGACGCCCTGCTCGTCGCCGAACGCGGCGCCGACGGCGGCTGGACGGTCACCGGCTCCCGCGGCACCCGCACCACCCTCACGCCGCAACCCGACGTACCCGCACGCACGCTGCCCTACGGCAGCCTCGCCGACACCTACCTCGGTGAAGACGCGGTCCTGATCCGCTACGCCCAGTGGAAGCTCACAGCCCAGCACCCCGGCACCCGGCAGGACCAGGCCCTGCATGCCTGGACCGGCACGCTCACCACACTGGCCACCGGGCGCTACTCCCTACGGGACCACGGCCCGACCCTCGAACAGGTCACGGCTCGCGCCGCGCATTTTGAGGAACTCGCCCGCCTCGCCCGCACCTCCGCCGAGAACGCGGACCCCGACGCCGCCGCACTTGCCCAGCACATCCTCGACGAGGCACAGACACACCTGGAACGCCTCGGCCGTCTGGTGAGCGACACGGCTCTGCACGAGCCGTGGAACAACAGCCGCCCCAGCCACCTGGCCGGCCCGCCCGAGCCGATGCGCGGCAACCCCTGGGGCGGCGACACCAACAAGATCCACCAGGGCTACCTCCTGACCGGAGCCACCCACACCCATGCGCTGACCGGCGCCGAACTGCACTACGCCCTGCTCGCCCTCAAGGAGAACGGCGGCCGCACCCGGCGCCAGGACGACGACAACCCCCGCATCCGCGCCCTGACCCCTACGACCCACACATGGACCCGGCTCGACGCCGAGCTCACGCCGGCCGCGGTGGAGCGGCTGCAGAGCGCTCGCCAGGCCACCCACGACGTCGCGCAGCGGATGGCCGACGACTCCAGCCTGCGCGGCGCAGCCCACCTCGCCAGCTACACAAACTTCCGTCGCGAGGCAGCCGCCTGGCTGGCCGTCCACCCGGACGCCGTCGACGCCCTGAGCGCCCTGCGCACCGGCCCGTCCACCGCCACGATGACGGCGGCCGTCGAGCTGATCACGCAGCAGGCCTTCCACCGGGCCCGCGCCAGCATGCGGCCCCGTGAAGCAGGCCGCATCCTGCACCACCACGTCAGCCAGTGGGACATCGACCCCACCAGCCCACTGCGGCACACCGCCGAATACCGCTCCCTGCACCAGGTTCTCGACCAGCTCGCCACCAACGACACCGAACAGAGCGGCACCAGCGACCTCCTGCGCCGCGCCTTCCTCCGCGCCAAACAACTGGCCGATGCCACCAACGGCCGCGACCGCGCCCGCGCCCAAGAGATCCTCACCCACTACGGGTGGATGCTCGCAGCCTCCACCGGCCCCCGCCCGGCAGACATCGGGCAGAGCATCTGGGCGCGCCACGACGAGATGGCCGAGAACCTCTCGCCCTACCCCTTCAAGAACGACACCTGGTACGAGCACACCAAAGCCGGCGGCGGCCTCGCCGACCTGCTCGGATCGGACCTCAACCAACTGCTGGCCATGGCCAGGCGGGCCGCCGAGAACAGCCCGCAACGCGTCGTCGTACGCAACGAACCCGATGACGGGATCCGCATCACCGGCACCCGCACCATCGTCGCCACCCCACTGACCGAACACTTCCCCGCCCTCGTCGCACCCCACATCGAGGAAGTGCAAGGCCTCCTGCACACCATGCTCCGCAGCGCTGAGTACGGAGGATTCGGCCAGAAGGAGACGATCAACCAGTGGCTCACCACCCACCTCCCCGACGCCTCCGACGGCCTGCGTGCGGTAGTCGCGAGCAGCCCGCGCACCGAGAGGGAGTTCCGCCAGGCATTCCGCGTCCACACCTACCAGGCCCTGATCCGAGCCGGGCAGGACCCGACCCTGGACACGCCCGCATCCGCGCCGCCGCTGAAGGCGGCCCCGGCCCCCGCCCTCACCGAAGACCCACAGGCCCAAGCCCTCGTCGCCCTCTACGGCCGCGCGGCCCAGCACGCGCTGAAGGATTCCTTTCTCCTGGCCGCAATCCGCGAGGCCATGCCGGCCACCGGGCCCGACGACCTCTCCACTGCCCTGGTCGCCTCCGGCGTTCTTGACTGGCTTGTTGGCGGCGGGATGCTCTCCGCTGCCGCCGACGCCGCGGCGCTGCGCGAACACGCCCTGCACTCCCTCGCCGCCGGCACACCAGGACCTGCCCTCAGCGCCTTCTTCCACCAGGTATGGGATGCCGCGGTGCGCGGGGACTACCGCGAGCCCCGGCGCAGCCAGCTGCGATCCGGCCGGATCCGCGCCCTCGACAACTTCGTGATCCCGCTGCGCAGCACGATCACCGCCGACTACCGCACGGCCAACACGCCCGAGACAGAGCAGGCGTGGAAGTCCGCCTTCAGGAAGAGCCATCCGCTGGAATGGGCCACACTGCGGGGAGCCGAGACGTCCCTGCTGCAGGCCGACTGGGCCTGCACGAGGCCCGAGAACCTGGCCCTGCAGTGCGAAGGCGTGCTGCAAGCAGCCCACGCTCTCAAGGACTTCACCGATCGGAGCGAGTGGGCACAGACATTCACCGCCCCCACGGAGCAGGCCGTCTCCACACTGCACCATCTGCACCGTTACCTCACGATCCTCACTCGTGTCCCGGGAAGCTGGGAGCCGGTGGTACGCCAGGAACGCGAGGAGGGGCTGCGGCGCGCCGAGGAACGACAACGCCGCCCTGGCCGGTTCGCCCGCGCCGGGGAGCGAGCCCGGACCCTGCGCTTTGACCCGTGGACCGCCTACCGGCTCGACAACAACGAGATCCTCACCGGTGGTGCGGCAACCCATCGGCTCAGAGCGCTGGTCGCCGGCGGAGCCCTCGTCGCGGAAGAAGCCGACGGATCACTGGTCCTGCACGCCAAGACCGACCCCTACCCCATCCACCTGACCCGCCTCACCGGCGAAGCGGCGCTCACACACTTCGCCCAACTGCCCCACTACACCACCGTCACCACGCCCGCTGACCCGCGCAGACCCCGCTTCGCCGACGCGGAGGCCATTGCCGCCCATGTCCGCTCGGGCTCGCCCGAACTGGCCGGGCCTCACGACGACGGGCAGCTCACCGATGCCCGCCGGGCCCACCTGGAAGGCCTGCTCACGGATGGCGAACTCGTGCTGCAGGACCGCATCCTGCTCGTGCGGCCAGCCGGCGGCACCCGCTGGCACCTCTACCACCCCGGAACCCTCACCCCCCTGCCCGGCCAGCACGCCGAAGGCTTCGCGACCCAGGACCAAGCGCACCAGGCCGCCCGCGCGCTCCAGCAGATCACCGACCGGGACGGACACCCTTTCCCCTGGGACGCGCCCCTGGCAGGCCCCCTGTCCCGCCTGTGGCGCTCCCACGATCACCGGAGCCTCGACGACGCCGTCGAACATGCCCTCGCCTCCACTCCCGCCTGCGACCCGCAAGGCCACCACCGGCGCGCAGCCGACGAACGACTGCAGGCCAAAGCCCACGAACACGCCCTGCGCGAGCGCGACCGAGCCGACGGCTACCTCCTGGAACCGGCCCGACGAGCCTTCTACGACGACGAGCCCGGCCGGCAGCCGCGAGTCTGCTTCCCCCTCCACGTCACCCGCGCCCTGGCCGAAACCATGGGAGCCGACAACGCGGACCTCGTCCAGCAACGCATCACGGTCCACGCCACCGCCTTCACCCGCGTGAACGCCAACGACCTGTACGAGCACGAGAACGACGACGGACGCCCGCCAACGCTTTCTCACCGCATCATCGTCAAGCTGCAGACCTGGCGTGCCGACGACGGGCGCAGCGGAACCTTCACCGACACCGACTCCATAGACGGCCCCGACGCCCTGCGGCCTCCGCTGCCGGGGCGCTTCCGCAGCCAGCCCGATGTCCCCCCGAACGCGCGAGACCTGGCCCGGACCTTCTACTACAACGAGACCTGGCCCAAGCCACCCAGCGGCGTCGACACAGGCCGCCCCGCCGGGGAGCCCCGCGCAGCCGCCATCTTCAAACGCGCCCGCACCGCCATGAAATCCCTCCAAGACGGACAGTGCCAAAGCGGAAGCGTTCGCGAAGACTTCCTCCGCATCGCCCACGACCTGCACCTGCTCGCCGCCGCTTACGATCGCGGCGAGGACCACCCCAGGAGCGGCGCCTTCGCCCATGCCTCGGCCAGCGCCCGGATCCTGCGCGAGAAGCTCCTGCAGAGCCTCCGCTCCACGCACCACCACTCAGCCGTTGCCGACCACCGCCTCCACCCCGACGAGGACATCCCCCCTTCACCGCTGGCCGCGGGGCCCCTCGGCGGCGTACGCCTTCACCCCTGGCAGGCAGAAGCCGACACGCCCGTGGTCGTCACCGGCAGCCTCCCGGACGGCCACGAGCCCCTCACCGCCACAGGAACCCTCCGCAGCGCCGCCTACCACGTGCGCGTCCTGGAGAGCACCGAGCAGCGGGGCACGCTCCTGCGCCTCGATACCACGGAGGGGTCGGCTGAACTCTTCCTCCCCGAACGCCAGCTCATCGAGCAGCTCCCCGCAACGCTGCACCCCGCCCTCGCTTGCCCAGGCACGCCGCGGGCCGCCTTCGATCCGCCAGGGCCCCAGCCCGGCCCCCGGTCCGCGGTCCTGAACCGGCCCGCGGTGCGCGCCTTCCGCTTGCAGGGCGACTCCGCCAGCCGCATCTTCGCCCCCGCCACGGTCTTCCGCTTCGCGCACCAGGCCCTGCTGACCGGCCGCGACGGACCACGCAGCCGGATGGACAACCGTGCGACCTGGCGCGATGACGGCACCCTGGAGGTCCACTATGCGCGGGTGCTGGGCGGCGACCGCTCGGCGCTCCTCTTCGTCCCCGACTACGCCGACCCGTCCCCGGACACGGAAATCGACCCCGGCACGTGGATGGAGGTCCACGACGCGGAAAGCATCGCAGGAGCCGCCAACCAGCAGGCTCTGGTCCGTCTCGCAGCCGCCGACCCTGAAGTGCGCAGCCACCTCGCGCACGGCGGCGCCGCCCCGTTCACCAGCTGGCTCAGCCGCCAGGCCCGGCTCGGCCATCCCCACCTGCACCCCGACCTGCGCACCGACTGGATCGCCCACCCCCGCTACCGCCGCGACTTCGCCGGACTCGGTGAGAAGGAACTGCTCACCCTGCTCGACCAGCCCATCGCGCCAACACCCCCCGGCCACCTCGCATACAGCAGCCATCAGGCGCTCGCCGACGCCCGCGCCCACCTGGACGCCCTCGCCAGCCAGTGGAACCAGCAGGCCAAGGGCTACGTCAACGAACGATCGACCACCTGGAACAAGTTCAAGAAAGCCTGGCAGGCAGCCCGCACCGCACCGTGGCACGCCACCGACCCCGACGGCGGCGCCATCCCCCTCCCATACGCCCAACTCGACGAACGCCTCCAGGCCATGAGGCGCTGGCTGACCAGCCAGGAAGGCACCGCCGCCCGCCACAGCGAGCTCCTGGACGGCCTCGACCTCCTTCACCACCACCTCGCCCGCCACCTGACCCGCCTTGAGGCCTCCCACGCGTCCGACATCACCCTGAACACCGCACTGGCGGACATCCAGACACAGGCAGCACACAACCCGGCGCTCGCGACGGAGTCCGACCTGTCGGATGCGCTGGACGCCTGCCGCCACGCGCTGGCGCACCCCAGTGCCGATACGGACCTGCGCCTCGACTTCGATGTCGCGGTCTGGGATCTCACCCAGCCCCGCTCCACCCCCGAACATCTCAACCGCCTTGCCGCGCTGGCCCACACCGCACACCGCCTCTCCCACCACTACGCCACCACACCCACGACGAGCCAGCCCCACCGCGACATTCAGACCGCGGCCGAGGCACTCACCGGCATCGCGCAGACCTACGCCGCCCACCTGATCCGGGCTATCCGCGAGGAAACACCCGACCAGGCCCCCTCGCAGACCCTGCTCGCCTCCATCCAGAAGCACGCCCTGGCCGAGGACCGGCTCCGTTCCGCCCGCGACAGCGACTCCTGGGACGAGACCCTCGACACATGGCTGGCAAGCTCGATCCAACTGCCCAGCCCACTTGCTCCGGCGACACTCCTCGCGGCGCGGATCGGCGAAGCCCTCCCCGGACCGGTCGCCGCGCTGCGGGCCGGGATCCAGCACACCCTGAACGCATCCGCCGAGCCGTACCGCAGCTCCGTGGAGCACCGGGCGGCCACGGAGTTCCTGCAGAGCGCGGCCCGCAGCGTGCTGCGCGCCCGGGACCCGAGGGGCATGCCATCCGAGTACCGGGACTACTCACGGAAGTGGGCCGCCTTCACGCCGTACGGCTCGAGCAAACGGCCCGAGGACACCCAAGCACTGTCCGCGGCCATCCGCGCCACTCAGATCCTCCACGGCACGCTATCCAAGAGCTTCCGCCCGGCAAACCGCCAACTGTGGGCCGACCTCAAGATTTTCGAAAGCACGGCCCTGCACCAGCAGAAGCGGTGGGCGGCCAGCGAGGTCACCCTTCCTGCCGACGCGTCCCCCCTGACGAAGGCCCCACTCGACGGCGTCGCGCCCTACCACCGCGCAGGCGAACTACGCGCAGCGCTGGCACAGTTGCACGCATCCTGGGACCAGCTCCATCACGCGGCCATGCAACCCGACATGCTCGACGAGCCGGTGCACGCCGGCCTTTTCACCGACCTGACCGCCGCCTACGCACACGCCCGCGACATCCTCCTTGGGCTCCCGTACGCCATCGGCGCACTGTCCCACCTGCACGACGTTGCAGAACGCCTCGCAGTGCACCACGTGGGCCTCGCGGACGAAGCCACCGCACTGGGCCAGCTCGCCCGCAGCCACGCCCTGCGCACCCTGGCCACCGCCCGCAACCCCGACAGCGGCGCGCCAACCCTCGATGCCCTGCACCGCGAGCTCTACCAGACCTCACTCGCTAAGGCGCCCGGAGACACCGTCGATGCGGCAGCCCTGCGCGGCCAGATCCCGTCGCTCGTCGCTGACGACGGGCTCAACCGCTTGCTCCAGCGGCTGCAGTTCACCCACCCAGCGCGTCTGCGTGCCGAGGCGTTCCTGGCCTCCTGGACCGGGGACAGCCTCGCCGACTCCGAAGACCTGACGCTCCCTCCTGCCCGCCAGCAGTACTTCTACCCAATGGTGCGACTCGCTCAGGTCTGCGCCGACCTGCGAGCCAGCCTGCCCGACGACGCCGACACGGCTAGCCTGGAACAACTGGAGCGCCACATCGGCAGCTACCACCAGCTGGTGACCGGCCAACGCCACAGCTCCGCCAGAGCCACCGCCGCCCCATCCCCACATCTTGTCTCGGCCGGAGAGCCATCGGAGCCAGCGCAGCTGGTCGCCCCTGAGCCTTCCGGTCGCCGAGCCGAGGAGGCCCCCAAGGCGGTCGGCACCGCTAGCCACCCTGACCAGAGCCTCATCATTCCACCGCGCGACGAACAGGCGCGGCGCATCGCCGCACCCCCAGGTGCCACCGCGCCCGCGCCCGCAGCACAGCCGACGGCAGGTGCCGCCAATCGCCCCCAGCCCGAGCGACACGCTGACCCAGCCGACGCCGACGCCGAGAAGCCCCAAGACACGGCCGAGGCCACAGGGCACCTCGCGCCTCCCAACGATGCCGCGCGTTCCATGCGTTCGGCACCAGCACCCGCAACCCCCCGCGACTCCCCAGTCCCGGGCATTCCGCGGTGGGATCAGCCCCCGAACCTGCCCGCTCTCGTTGCCGAGGCCACCGCGATCGATACCCTGCCAGGCTACTCCTGGCAGGCCAGCGGCGACTTCGTCGCGGTCTACCACGACGGCCTGCCCATCGGGCGGGCCGAGCGCTACACGACCCGCGACAAGACCCGCTACCGGTGCTATCTCGGCGACGACCGGCTCACCCAGAGGCGATCGAACAGCGAGGCTGCCGCCCATATCGCCGCAGTCCACCATCATCTGACAGGTCCAGCTCGACCGGTCCAAGCGGACAGCCTGCGCATTGAACACACGCCCGCACACACCCGAGTGCACGGGACGAGCCAGGACGACCTTGAAGCGCACTGCGCCATCGAGGTCGCCGGTCAGGCCCGAGCTGTCTATGAGAAGCCTCCCCAGGGCAGTCGCCGCCGCACCGGCCCCTTCCTGTATTGGGAGATCCGCGGCACTCCTGATGAGCGCCAGACGGCCGTTGACCGACTGATAGCCGTGCTGGCTACCCGCGGTCGGCGTATTCCCTCCACCACCGGGACTGCCAGCGCGGCACAAGTCGAGGAACCCCGGCGAGAGGAGCGCGAGTTCCTTGGGTCGCCTGCGCCGGAGAATCAAGAGGAGAGTCAAGCACCCGCCGATCGCGACCACCGACAGGCTGCAGCCGAAGCCGAGAGCCTGGGGGAGCAGGCCACTCGGCTGCCCAGTGATGCCGACGCCGAAAGCGCCCGTACCGATGACGCGTTCGGCTCCCTTGCCGGTGCACAACTCACCCCCGAGCCTGCGAAGGCGCAAGAGCCCGTGCCGGTCGCCGTGTCTGAGCGAGGGGTGGAGCCCGGCTTCATGGCCCGTATCACTCCCCCGGCTGGCGTCGCTATCGACCGTTCGTGGTGGGTCGGTTCGTACGGACAGTGGGACACGTCGACGGTCGGCCGCGGGAAGGGGGTGTCCCGTGCTGCGGTCGCTTTCGCCCGGCACTGTGAGGCGCACGGGTGGGCGGTTGTACTGCGTGCCGGTGTTCGGACCGTCGACGACGAGACGTCCGAGGGCGTGTGGGAGGTAGAGGCAACGGGACTTGTTCACGACAACCGGCAGGGGGGTCGGTCCCCGGCGGTGCTGTCCGCCATGTGGGTGCAGCAGGAAGGAGAGCGCCGTTGGGACTTTTCCGCCGAATTGTCGGGGGCGGAAATTGGCAGCAGGATGCTGGACGGGATCAAGTCGTTGGCTGACTTTGAGCACAACGCCCGTGTCGCGCGTCCGATAGAGCCGAAGGCCGTAACGGAGCCCGAGGCCGACACACTCCCAGCGGAGCCCGTGGCCGTCCGGGAGCCTGCGGCTGCAGCAGCGGCCCTTCTGGCAGGGATGCCGCGCAACGCAGGGGTTCTCTTCCACGAGGCGCCCGAGCGCGGTTGGGATGTAACGGCTGAACGCCGTTGGACGGGCAAGGTGTGGGTGCGGGCCGTGGTCGCCACCGCGCTTGTGATGGGGCGTGCGGGGGTCGAGGAGCGGGAGTACGTGGCCGCCTGGAAGGAGACGTCGGGCACATACATGGCGGGCCAGTCCACGAGGGGCTTCAAGTCGGTCCGGGAAGACGTGGCGAGGCTACTGATCGCGAACCGTGCGCATGAAGCATCGGGACGCACCGTGTGGGGCCGTGACGCTGCGGAGTGGGTACAGCAGATCGATGCTGCAGTGTCTGAAATCTCGCATGCGGTCGCGGAGGCGCAGGACACGCTCAACGCGCTGGACGGGTCAACGGCCACCGGGGCACGGGCGGTTGAACTTGCATCGTCTGCGTGCCGGGAGGCGACCGAGTGCGAGCGCGGCGCGATCGAGGCGCGGGACGCCGCCCGGGAGTGGCTGACGGAGACGAACGGCGAGGATGCGCGCGGCTGCGCGTCGTGGCGGCGAGTGGTGGTTCTGGCCAGCCAGAACGTCAAGGAGGCTGCGCAGCGCGTGAACGGCGCGGCCAGGCGCGCCGAGGCGGAAGCTCAAGCAGGTCCGGTCGTGGAGGAGGCGTGGGCCCGGCTGAACGCACAAGAGGCGACATGGCGGGAAGGCCTTGCGCACACGAACCAGACGCCGACCGCCCAGGGGTACGCGGGCGTGATCGTCATGTTCGCGGACGCACGGCGGGACTGGTGTGCCTGGTTCGAGGCGAACGGGGACCCCGCGCTGTCATTCGCGGGGCAATACGACGCATGGGCGAAGTCCAGAGACAACGAGCGGACCGTGCACCTCCCGTCCCGGTACACCGCGGCCTTCCTGCTGGCTGGCGACCGTGTGGACGATGCGGCCCGCGCCTACACGGTGGCGGTGGCTGAGCATGTGACAGGGCCGGGCGGGGACCGTCTGAGGGAGCTGGCGGCGGAGTTCCGGCGCCAGCCACAGTCGATGAAGTTCGCAGGGATGCGCAAGCACCTGGCTGACTGGGCGAAGTACCCGAACCGATCAGGAGCGGCACCGGAGCTTCTCGCGGAACTCGCCCCCGCCGAGTGGGCGGCACTACAGACGGCACAGGCCGCGTATGAGGGAGTGGAGTCCTTCCGTGACGCGCTGGTTTGGGATGCCCGGTATGCCGGTGAGCGCGCGGTGAAACGGGCGGAGGCCATCACACAGGGCCGCCGGGGCGCCGAGGACGGGCGCCGGGAGCGGGATGCATCGGGAGCCACCGAGGTGGCCTGGGCGGCAGCGGGTGAGCGTATCGCAGCCGCCCTGTCCAGGGTGAAGATCGCGGAGGTGTCCGCGCTGCGCTCGTTCGAGGAAGCGGAGACGGCTGCCCAGCAGGCTGGCGACGACGAAGACCTATGGGACGCTGTGCGGCTCTGCGGCGCGGCCGTCGACGACGTGCGGCTCGCGGCTCGTGAGGCCGAGTTCTACCGCGAGTCGGCGGAGAGCTACCGAGAAGCCCGGCGCCTCACCGACTACCTGGCGGAGGCGGAGCGCATGGAGCGGGCAGCGCAGTCCGCAGAGTCGTCGGAGACCGAAGCGCGTTACCTGGGGGACGCGCTGGAGGACACGGGAAAGACCATCGAGCGGCGCGAGGCGCCACCGGAGCCTGCGGCCACCATTGCCGCCAGCCAAATAGCCCCTTCCGCACCCTCGTCCACAGCACAGGCGAGCCCGTCAGCCGACACCGTCACGGCGCAGGACCCGGACGCGGCTGCACGGCCGGCCGCATTAGACGCCGCCCCTCAGACCGCGGCCGCTACGGTCGCACAAACCCCAGCAGATCCGGCAGCGGGCTGGGAGTCCGAAGGGGGAGCCGTGCCGGGCGTGCCGGTCCCGCGTGGCACGCATCCCGATCCTCTGCCGTCGGCGAATTTCGCCGACAAGACGCGAGGTTGGGAGGTGACCTACAAGGGCCACCATTCGTACCTGATCGAGGAGGTCGCCCCAGACCGCTGGCGCCTGTGGCGCGGAACGTCGTACGCACGCAACAAGGACCGCAAGCTGATCGCGATCAAGGGGTCGCAGCAGGCAGTGCGTGCGGCGATGGTCGAGGATCACAAGCGCCGCTTCCCCGCCATGCACGAACCGGGGCCGACTCCGGCGGTGCCTACAAAGCACGCCGAGACGCCGGCCGTGGGAGGACCTGCCCAGGCGGATTCCCTGCCTGCTGCTCTGGAAAGCGGCGGTGACCGGGACTGGCGCCACATGGATCCCAGCGCCTTTGGCCTCGAACGACGCGCCACCGCCCCCGGACTGCCGCCTGTCACCCTGATGCCCGGCCAGGCAGAACTCCCGGATTCAGATGAAACGGCCCCAGCAGCGGTCCAACCAGACAGTCCGGCCGCAGTGCGCGGAGTGGACCTGCTCCGCCCTGCAGCTGCCCCACCCGCAGGCGGCCCGCAGAAGGAGGCCACCGCGCCTCGCGCCGCTGCGGATGTGCCCCGCTGGAGTACTGGTGCACCCCGCGTCACCGCCCCTGCAGACGCAGAGCCGCTGACCGCCCACCCCGGATACCTGCACCACACCGACCCGGAGACCGGCACCATCGCGGTCTTCGCAGGCCCGCAGCTCATCGGCCGCAGCGAGCCGTTCACCAACTCCAAGTCCCAGGCCAGTTACCGCAATTACCTCGGCGACGACCAGCTATTCAACGCCCAGGAGGCAATCGCCGCCGTCACGCGCATCGCCGTCGCTCACCAGGCGCTGACCGGACCGCTGCCCATACGCACCACCCAGAACGAGGCGGTGTGGATCGAACACCACGACCAGATCACCCGCATCCATGGCTCCCAAAAGGAGGATCTTGAACTCCTGGCCGCTCTGCAGGTGTCGGGGACATTCCGCCCGCACTACAGCCGCAACGCGGGACGGAAGTCCTTCCTGTACTGGGCCATGTCCTCCAAGCAGCCACTGGATGAGCGCACCGAAGCAGTCGAGCGCCTCCTGGCGATTTTGGCCGCGCGAGGGCGCGTCCTCACCGTCGGCAACAACGACTCCCCGGACGCGGACGCGGCCCTTGCAAGGCGTGAGGCCGCACTACCGGCTCGAACGGCTCAAGGCAACGCACGTGACGACGCACACCAGCGGTCGTCGCCCCCCGTTTCACCAGCGGACCTTGACCCCATGGAGGCCGAGAACGGCTCCGGCCCCCTCCGTACCGGTCCGCGGTCGGCTGAGGATGCGGCCGACCCTGGGGACAGTGAGGAGGAGTACCCCTTCCCGCCCGGTCGCCACGGCTCAGGCAGCGGCCTCGACCCCAGCACCCTCGCCGGCCCAGTCCCCGCTGACCCGATGGACCACGGAGACCGGCTCCACACCCGACACGTCGACATCCCGGCCGCAGAGGCGACCACCTTCCAGATCCCCGGCGGGCACATCTTCACTCTCCTGATGCTCCCCGAGCCGCTGGATCGCACGGCTGCAGCTGCCGGCGTCGTCACAGACGACATCGGCAAGTGCATCGGACGTGCCGATGAGCTGAACGGGGCACGGATCATCGCCCAGGCCTACCAGAGCGAGTACGAACGGCTGCGGACCGCAGACCAGAGCACCGTGCACCTGCTCCACGACCTCAGCGACGCCGAACGTGCCTGGCTCCATACCCATCCCACGAGCGACACTGCGCCTGCGGCACCCGGTGCCACACCAGCCGAGACCACCCCCGGCCCCGAAGCCGGCAGACCCGCCGCAACCAGCACCGGGGAAGGCGCCGCCAACCCGGCGCCCGATCACAGGGCACCCAGGCCAACGGCCTCATTCACCGACTACGACGCCGCGCGCAGCCACCTGCGGGCCATCGACGACCACAGAGCCCGCCAAGTTCTCGCCTTGCTCGACCTGGACGAGGGCCAACTCACCGAGGACGGGAATTTCATCCTCGCCAAGTCCACCTCCGCCACCAGGGGTGAGGGGGTCCGCCACAGGGGGCGCTGGTACCTCCTTCACGCACTCACTGCCGTCGTGGTGAGCGGCTTCGACGGCGACACGCGCCGGGCCAGCGCACTGACCTACGCCAAGTGTCTGGCCGCCGCGACCGGGTTCCAAGGGGAGACCATCCGGTGGGCGGACCTGACCGACCCGGAGGCCGTCACGCGCGCACGAACCGAGGCCGACGCCTCACTGGAGTCCCTGACAGCGCAGGAGAACGACCGCGAGGCTGAGGCCGAGGACGGCATCTGGGCAGCCAACCGCTCGGCTCCCCACGCATTTGCCCGCCGTGTGGACATGCTGCAGTACTGGAATGCCGGGGGTCGCTACTCCGCAGGTGACACGCAGGTCGGCGCGTTCATGCGCTACTGGTCCTCCGACCGCGACCGGCAGATCGTCCACCTCAGTGCCGACGGTCAATTCGCTGTGGTCGCCTTCCGGACAGGCTTCGAGGTGCATCCCGCCCGCGACCCCATCGGCCTGAGCAGCACACGGCTCACGTTCAATTCGCGTTCGCGAGCTGAGGCGTTCGCCAGGCACCTCGCGGCCCTTCGACGCGCCGATGGAACACCAGTGAGTTGGGCCAGCCCCGATATCCGCGATGAGGTCACCGGGTTCGTTTCGGACCAGGGCGAGCCCCTGAACGTCGCCATCCTGCGGGCCTATGCCACGACCTACACCGACGGCAAGGGCATTCCCTCAGGCATCGACCCGGCCGCGCTCTACCGCAGGGCCGCAGACGCCGCGGCAAACAACGGAGCGGGAACGGGCCGGAGGTTAGCCGAGGACGTGTCCGTGGGTGACCTGCTGCAAGGGACATTGCCTCGCAGGGTCACTGCCAGGGACGACACCGGCAGCCTGGTCCGAATCCGCACCGCGGACGGCGCCGTCAACGACCACGACCGCAGGGACACCCTGGAACTGTTCGACACCGACGCCGATCACGCCCGTACCGCCACCGGTTTCGACAACACGAGCGCAACCCGTCTCTACACGGGCGAAGTCACAGCGGGTGACGTCGTCGAATTCGAGGCCGCCGAGCGCGAGCTCACGCAGCTGGTCAACCTCGAACCAGCGCAGATCCGCCACTGGAACGGCCGCGGCACCTGGCGCCTCGTCGGCCTGGTCAACGACGCCAAAGGACCCCCAGGTACCCACAACGAAGGCAACGGCCTGTCCCTAGATCATGTACGCGCATGGCGCAGACAGTGGAGCGAGGACGGCAGCGGCTGGCAAGAGCACACCCCGGGATCCACCACCCTCAGCCTCGACCGCCACCAGGCACCGGCCACCGTGATCCGCCTCGACGCGCACGACTCAGCCACCTGGAGGTCCGCAGGCACCGTGACGCAGACGCGGCATTCCTCCTCTGTCGTGGCGCCCGATCCAGCCGACCAGGCGCCCGTGGGCCCACAGCCGCAAGCCCCTGCCCCTGCGACCGACCGCAACCTCGAACAGGAACAGGCACGGAACCTCCTCGGGCCCGCCTTCGGCGGGTTCACGCTCCACGCGCGCACGACCCTCGACAGTGCAGAGGCCGCCGACCAGTTCAAGAACGAACTGGCACGCCTGCTGGACTGGCCGCATCCCCAGCCCGGGCCGCTGCTCCTGTGCCACTTGGGAGAGAAGCCGGTGTACTTCGCCGCCCTCGACCATCCACAGCTGGGCCGCGTCGTGGACATGGCCTACGATCCCGCAGGCGGCCCTATTGCCCGTGTCACACGCCAATCACTCGAAGCCCACCCTCCCGCCGTACTGCTCCACTCCCTCGCCGCCGCAGCACCCGAGCAGCCTCTCAGCGCCACGGCGCGCCTCGACGAGGCAGCGCTCGCGCAGGCAGCCGAAGGGCTCCTAACCGACCAGCAGCGCCGCCTGGGAGAGCAGGGAGGCACGCGCCGCAGCGAGCCGGGCTCTGCCTCCCTGCGAGCACAGCAAGCCACCGCGCAGGCAAGCGCTCACCTCCCACAAGCGGGACCCACATTGCCCGTGTCCTGATCACCGCGCCATCCGAGGGCTCGGGCGTCAAAATCCCGCCTCGCGGGAAAACCACAACCCGCTGGAGCGGACTTCCTCCAGGGCGGGACGCAGCCTCGTGCCCTCGCCGCCTCGCGCGGACGCCGCGACTTACCCTCGCCTGTCAAAAGCCCTCCCACCAGTGCATGGCACCACCACCCAACGACCTCGGGCAGGACCATGATTACGGGTTCAGAGACACAGAAGGGCGCGGAGCCCCACGCCGAGGACTCTGGCTGGACTGTCCCACGGGACACGATCCCCCTCCTCGGGGCAGAACCCCGTGCCCGTGACGACGCCCGAGAGATCACCCCAGACGAAGAGACGCAGGAACTACCGGCAGGAGCCGAACCCTCTCGCACGGCTCCCTCTTCGCGAGGCGACCCCCCGGCGTCCGACCACGAGGGAGGGGCAAACAAACGGCAAGCGGTCCTCTCTTCCGTCGCGACGGAGATGACGCGTGCCCAGACGGGCGCAGAGCCCGCCCTGCACGCACCCATCCACTGGACCACCGGCGACCGCGCCCTGTGGAGGGGACGGCCCGTGCGTGTGCAGGCTGTGGAATGGCACCCCCGCGTACCGCTGCCCAAGCCCGAGGGCCTGGGGCCGGGGCAGGCGCTCAAGGTCGTCTGGCCGGCGGACGATGCGAACGAGCCCGCGGGGTCCGCGCTGGTCGACGAGTTCGAGCTGACTCCCTATGCCGTGAACGCGGACGAGGTGAGGGCATTCCCCGCGACCCTCCGCGAGGGGGAATCGGCCGTCCAGGTCCACGCGGATGGCTGGCAGTTCACGGGCGAGCACGGCCACTGCTACCGGCTGGTTGAACGCCCCTGGGGACGTAAGCCTGGAGGCACACACTGGAGCGTGACGCCGCTACCGCAGCCACCATCAGGCTCCGGCAGCCGGTGGATTGGAGAACTCCACCCCCCGCTGGAGACCGCGCTGGACTGGATGCGCCGGGACGGAGCCTCTCGGGCACTGGCCGCCGGGCGGTGGCAGCGACACCCCCTCGCACCAGCGGGAACCTACCCCTTCTCCCTCGACCTGCACGTCGACGAACTGGAAGAGGGCATGTGGCGAGTGGTCCGCTACGGTCACGAGGGGCGGATCGCGCGGTACCCGTGGGGATATGAGACCGGGCAGCACGGTGGGCTGCCGGAGAACCAGAAGACCGGCGGCATGAAGTGGGACTACGCGGTGTGGTCTGCGACAGCACGCGGGTTTGAAGAGTTTCCCACCGAACGCCTGCGCATCGTGGGATCGCATTGGGGCACGAGGGAGGACTGCGCGCCGGGCGGTCCCCGCCCCGTGGGCTTCTGCAAGCGCCAGCACCCTCGCTTTCTCGTCGAGGTTGAAGGCCATGGCCGCGTCGTCATCTGCGCTGAGCACATGATGGACCGGATCATGGGAGACGACGCGTTCCGTTCGTACTACTCCAAGGCCGCCAAGATCTCGGGCTATCGCACATGGAGCTACTGGCAGGACCGTGCTCGGGAGCTGACCTGGGACCTGATCGCGCCTGCAGCCGACCGCGGGGAACCGCTGCCCGACGTGGCCGCGGCGCTCCTGGCGGAAGCCGAGGACATGCGGATGCGGCGGGACGCCAAAGACGCCGCCACAGCAGCAAAGTCGGCTGCGAAGGCGAGCACCAAGGCGAGGCGCGGTGGGCCTCACCCGCAGCGCACCCGGGCAACCAACACCAGCCCGATCACCGGGCCCGATGCATCTGCCTTGAGTCCGGGACAGGACGCGCTGTTCGACGCACCGCTCGCCTCAACGCCAACCACCAGGACCCAGCAGTCGGAGCACCGTGAGCCTCCGAGCACGGCGGACGATGAGCCGCAGCATCAGGAGCCGCTGCGCATCGAGGGGGGCGGGCTGCAGTCAGGCTCTAACGAGGGCCATACAGGCCACAATTCGCTCACGACTCCCCTCCCCAGCGAAAGCGACCCCCGCTACCGGGCGGTCCGTCTCAAGGGCGGTCAGGGCTGGATCGTGGAGGACCAGCGCGACCACAGCATCCCCTGGGTGGTCAGCCCGACCGGCGCCGCCAGGGAGTGCATGTTCGGTGAACGCTCCGCCGAGAGCGAAGCCCGAACGACCGCTCACCGCCTCAACACCGAGCTCACTCTCCAGATCCGACCGCCAGACGGCGCCTCGCTGCGCTACACACGTCCGCCCCAGGGCAGTCACATCGGGGTCGTGGCCGAGAACATCACCGTGCTGGCGCGCATCGTCGATCCCGGCACCTCGTCCGAGACGCGCGGTATGCGGTCCAGTACCCGCCAACGGGGGAGGAAGACCCGAATCATCGGAGAGCGGCCCGCCATTGCCGTAACGCCGGCCGGCAACACCATCGAGTTCTGGCATCAGGACGGCATGCCCGCACTGAGACCCGGACAGGACTTCCACGTCGCTGGCATGGTGCTCAAGCACAAGAGAGTCAACAACCAGCAGCGGACCGTGCTCGCCAGCGTGAGCCTGGATACGCCAGCCCAGCATTTTGACCGACGGCACCTGCACCGGGCTGCCCCCACCAACGACTGGACGGCCGTGTCCGCCAGCGCCGCCGGACCCCTGGGAGCCGGCCAGCGGGTACGCATCAGAGATCCTGACTCGCCCTACCGCCCCCACCATGCGCTTTCCACCGCGGCCTACGCCACCGTCACCCTCGAAGAGCAGCGCCCCGACGGCAGCTGGCGCAGCCAGGCACCAGACGGCCGCCACATGATCATCACCAGGAGAGACGTGCGCGCCGTCGAAGCAACTGAGCCGTCTGTGGCCCGATCCGGCGAGCCCTCGCCCGCACCGCCGACCGCGACAACGGGGGATATACCCGAGCCCCTGCGCAGCAAGCTCATCACGCTGCGCTACCACGATCTGTGCGACCGATGGGAATCCCACATCCGTGACGGTGATGACGTGCTTCTCATCAGCGAGCCACACACCTGGCAGCCAATCGCTGAAGCCAAGCCCTTCGTCTTCGTGACCAAAGACGGCCGGCACCTCAACTACCACAGCATCATCGCCCGCCGCCGCGACGGCATCGTCACCTTAGCCCTGGACTTTCCTCAGCAAAGTTCCCCCGCACAGGACACAGCAGTACCTGCCAGGCCACCGATCGGCGGCCCGATCCGGGAACTGGACACCGCGGGCATCATCCGGGAGCTCAAAGAACTCGACGACTGGCGCCGATCAGCCGCAGCGCAGGCCCACGACAGCGCGGTGGCGGCCACGCTCGTGCAAGCCGAAGACCGCTGCCGGGCCTTGGCGCGCGCTCGGGACAACCGGCGCCGTGCCGACTCCGGCACGTCACTCCCGGCTGTTCAGAGCGAGCGGCTGCCTCCCCTGGTGGACCAGCAGTTCACGACGACGGAGGATCTTATCGCCCATCTGGCGAGTGTGCAGGCGCGACCGCACCTGGCCGACCGCGCCGCCGAGGAGCGACAGGCGGCCTTCTGCCGCTCCCTAGCCCGCCGACCCGACGCACCCCTCATCGTCCATCCTGCAGCGCAGGGGCGCCTCGCGGTCGTGCAGATCAAACCGGGCAACTGGCAGGTCCGTACACCCCACCTGCTGCACGGCCTGGGCGCAGCGGCGCGCGTCACCTCCCGTCGCCATGCGGCCGCACTCGCTGAGGCCATGGCCGCCATCACCGATGTTCGCGGCACCCCCTTCCCGTGGTCCGACCCCTGGGCAGACCGGCGCGCGATGACCTTCCGCGATGCGAACGGACACCCGCTCATCCATGCCCTTGAGCAGCTCAGGACGCAGGTACCCGAGCCGCCGGAACCCGATGACGACGACGTCGAACTCCTGGAGACAGTCGGCCACACGGCAGCGAACGGGGAATCCGAAGACCATTCAGCCCCCGCCTCCCCTCACGAGCCTCATCCGGGCTGGTCAAACCCGCTGACGGAGATCCCCATCCTCGGCTCGGCCGAGCGTACGGAAACCCAGCCTGAGCAGATGGAGCAGCCAGCAGCACCCGAGTCGAGCTACGACCAGCTCCCACACGGAGCCTTGGATCCGACCACCCTGACCAACCCCTGGACCGCAGCAGCCCAAGCCGTCCCGCTTCTCGCCGGCACACCTCAACCTCAGCAACCTGCACGGCGGGAGGCCACCGCCCCCTCGTCACCAGAGGCCGCCACTTCCCCTGATGAAGCCAGACCCGGATCCGCGACAACGGGCGAGGCTAGGACGCCATCCCCCGATTCCTCCCGCCAGCAGGCCGACCACGTCCACGAACACCCGGAGAGGACAGCCTCACCGCAGGCTGTGTCCACCGGCTTCGCCGATACGGAGCTGCGCCCCGGCCGGCTGCTCTTCGCCGCAGGGACGCCCGTGGTTGTTCACGCCGCCACGGCTGACGGTGATGACATCCCTGCCATCTCGACCGGGGCGGCCGACCCGCCCTGGGGGACCGGACAGTGGCAGGCGGTACGCCACGCGGACGGATCCGAAGAGGCCATCCACCCTGCCCTCATTTCGCTGCCAGGGCAGCCGCGCTTCGCCGGACTGACCGACCCCGCGGAGATCGCACGCTGGGAGACACTCGACCGAGCCGAAGCCGCCGGATCCGAGCACGCCGACTTGCCTGTGGAAGACGTGGTCCTCTCAGATCAGCTGGTCATCACACGCCGCTCAGGCGGCAAGGACCGCACGGGGTTGCATGGCCTTACCGCGATCAGGCTCGCCACCAGAGGCACCAGCCGACGACCGCGCCGGGGACGTGAATTCCACTACCAGGGGCGCCGCGGAGCCATCACCAAAGTCTTCCACCAGGAAGACACTCTGGTGCGCATCGGGCACCCTTTGGTACATCCCAGCGTGAACAGCCCCACGGATGGCCGCCCCCTGACCACCCGCCTCCTAAAGGAGCGCTACCTCGAAGGCCCCCAAAGCCGCCGCATCCACGACGTCAGCACGCTGGAACTCATCGCCGACGGCCAATTCGCCCTGCACAGGGCCCTGGAGGGGTGGGAGCTGCTCCCTGCCTCGACCGCCCTCAGGATCTGGCCACCCGCATCACTGCGCCCCTTGGCGGAGGAATCCGACTGCCCTTGGCCGCTGGCGACGCTGGCGAGCGCGGAGGAGGCGAAGGACTTCGCGGGCCGCCTCCTGGACCGATTCGCCCGCACCGGACCGCACGGCATCGACTTCGCCTCACCGGACCTGCCGGCTTACGCAGCCGCATGGTGTGACAGCGACGGTGGGCCGCTCTACCTCGCGCTCCTGCGTGAACGCGCCCTCTTTGACCGCGTGCAGGGCAGAGCCGACTCCTTCGCAGCTACCACCTATGCCCTGTTCGAACCCACCCACGCCCGTAAGGACGCCCCCGCGGCCGCCCAGTGGGCCGATCAACTACGCCCGGGCCACGGCATCGCACTCACGGACGACGGGGGCGACGGCTACTTCACCGTCCGCGAACACCATCTCGCCGCCAACGGACTTGTCACCCTCACCCTCGACAACGGCGAACGTGTCACGACGGCACGCAACACGCTCATTGCCACCGATGACACCGAGTTGGTCACCGACCTCGAAGGCACACCGTACGGCGACCGACAGGCCACCTGGGCGGTCCACGAGGGCTGGCTCGAACTCAACGCCCAGGACATGGACCCGGAGACCGCCCGTGCGCTCCGGCTGCCCTACCCTGTGCCGCTCGCGGCCGTGATCCGAGGCCGGATGACCGCACGCGACGATGCGACAGACAGCCTGCGACTGGCTGACGTGCGGCTGTTGACCAGCGACGGGCGACGCCACCCCCTCCATGCCGACCAGATCAACGTCCCCACACCTGACACGGTCATTCGGTTGCGTGACCAAGCCAGCGCGCAAGAAGCCGCGTGGTACCCGCCCCGAGACACCCCAACCCCAGTCGCAGACGGGCGCCCGAAGACACCAGCACCACCGGGGCCCACCCCACTAGCAGCGGACCCGCCGGAACCTGAGCAGCTCACCCTGGACATGAATCCCGCAGCAAGTCCTGCACCCAGGTGCGCGCGGGAACCCTCATCTCCTTCGCCTGCCTCTGAGCGCGAACAGGCCGCCCCCTCAGCACGCCCACCAGCCGTCCTGCCCAGCCCCAGCCCCAGCGCGCTGGGGCCGCCGAAGGCTTCCCCGCTCGCGCGGGCAGGCCGATTCCCCAAGCCGGCCGCGCCAAGGAGCCCCGCACCACGTGAGGTCAGGCCGCCAGGGCCACCCGACCCAGGGCCCGAGCCGCGCGAGGACCCCTCTGCGGCAGCTGAGGACGGCCTCGGCCGCCGCGCACCGAACCCAGCAGCCGCAGCTGCTGCAGTCCCTCTCCCAGAGGCCTCCGCCTCGTCACCACCGCGGGGCGAGGACCAGCAGCCACCGGCAGCCATCCCTGCGCCTCCGCGCCCCGTCCCGTCGCGCTCCCGCCAGGCGCCTGATGGCGCCGCCGTAGGGGAGCACACGCAGACCCTCGGTACTCACCGGGCGGCCGCCCCGGAGACAGAGACCCGGGTGGGGCCCCGTGATGGTGCGCAAGCCGCCCTACCCACCCCACTTCCAGCCGTCCCCCAACTGTCCGCGGACCGCGCCCACCATCGAGGCGGGCACCCTTCCTCCACGGCGGGCCCAGGTGGACTGGAGACGACCCCACCGAGGGCCGGCGTTGCCAACGCACCGCAGCCCCCGCACCGTCCCCCGCCCGCCGTGCCCCCCCACCCGCGCGATGAGCGCGCGCAGCAACTGGCCGACCAGGCAGCTTCAGCAACCAGCGCCGCCCAAGTCCGCGCCCTGTGGGAGCAGGGGAGCGTGGAGCACGTCCCAGCACAGACCATAGTCAGCACACCGCTCGGAGCGGCCCCCCTGTCCGCCTACCTCCACACCCGTGGCGAACAGCTCGCACATCAAGAGGAACGAACGGCCGGGTCGCGGCAAGAGCCTCCGACCGACAAGGGGACAGGCGCCAAGGCCAGACGACCTGCGATCCCCACCAGCCCCACAGGCGCGGCTGATGCCTCCGCCCCTCCTGGCCGTCCGCCGGTGCTGCGTCTGCCGGACGGCCGGTCACACGAAGCCACCGACACAGCTGCCGGGCAACTGCATCGGGACCTTCGAGCTGCTGTGGAGGAGCCCAAGCCCGCTCTGGCGCCCAGACTGTACGGCCACCTCCACGGACAGCCGATCTACATACAGGCCAGCGATGAACGCCCACCCGTCGATGCTGCCCCTCCCGACCCAGCACGCTGGCTCTACCTCGGGCTCAGCGAGTCGGGCAGCGACCAGTGCATCGCCTACCTGTCCTCCACCGACCTCGCCGCAATGCAGCCCGCCCTCCTGCTCACCGCGGCCACCACCTGGGCCCAGGCGCGGCGCCCCGTCTTCACGAACTTGCGAGGCCTCGCCCCCGGGCAGAGCGAGTTCAGCGCAGTAACAACACGGGGCCCCGACGCTGCGCCCACACAAGCAGGCGACACCACGGACCCCGGCCAGGGGGAATCCGCACCGCGCGTCATGCCTTCCCCCACCCCTCCGCCCAAGGCGGTGCCAGAGGCGACGACAGCCACCACGAACGCCAAGCCCGATATGCCCAGGCACCCGACGCCGGCCATCATCTCCACCCCGGCCCCGCCGACCGGCAGCCCCCAACGCGTGGGTCATCCAGGCTCGACCACATCGTCTCCGCCCGAGGCCCACAGCCCGGACGCATCGCCAGCCAGCCGCCGCCCGCTTGACGCGGTCACCGCCCCGCAGCCCGCTGATGCACCTGGGAAGCCCCCCAGCACGCCGGAATCCACAGCGAACCCCGGCCACGTGACCGAGCGATTGCTCGCCACCGCTCAGAAGGCCCTGAGCGGCCTCGGTATCCCGCCTGATCTTGTGGCCACTCACGCGGACAAGCATCAGCTGGTGGTCACGCATCCTACGACCGGAGACGCGGTCCTGGACGCCGAAGCGGCGCACCTGATCCGCCGGTCTGTCAATGAGTTGATCACGGAGACCGACGATCGCGAGCTCGCCCGCCACGCGATCAACATCAGCATCACACAGCAGAAAGGGCAGAAGGCATTCTCCAGCCCACCCGCTTCCCGCGACGAAGCCCAAGGCACCCAAGCTGCCCAAGACCGGCTTTACCGACTGCTGGATGGAGCAGCTGCCTATTTCGCGGCCGATCTCTCCTCGGACAGTGCCGAGGCAAAGGAGGCGGTCACCTACCTCACGCAAACGCGAGGCCATGCCCTCGACGGTGAACTGGTGGCCCGCTGGGGCGTCGGCCACGCGCGCCGCAGCCGCCAGGACACCGTCACCGCACGGCTGCGCGCCGCCGGCTTCAGCGACCAAGAGCTGCTGCAAGCAGGACTGTTGCGCCTGCGGCCCGAGACCGGAACGTTGAACGACGCCTTCTTCCACCGACTGATGTGGCCCGTGCGCGACCTCGACGGACGTGTCATCGGGTTTACCGGTCGTACTCTGGGCGACCCCACCAAGTGGAAGTACAGCAACACCGCCAGCGACTCGCCGCACGGGCCGACCCTCTACCAAAAGAGCAAGGTGCTCCTCGGTATGGAGCGCCTGCGAGACACCGAAGGCCCCGTCTACCTCGCCGAAGGCCCGTTCGACGTCCTGGCCGTCGATGCCGCCCACCTCCACGCAGACCGCCCCCAGCACGCGGTGCTCGGAACCTGCGGGACCGCCCTCACCGCAGACCATGTACGAATGCTGCGCCAGGCCTGCGGAAGGGAGCGGCCCCTGATCCTGGTCCGCGACAACGACACCGCAGGAGCGCGATCCATCCTGCGAGCCTGGCACCTCCTCGCCACCTGGCCCGCACCTGTCCACGTCGTCACTCCCGAGGCTGCCAAGGATCTCGCAGAGATCCATGAAGACCCCAACCGCGGACCGACCGAGGTGCTGCGGCAGCTCGACAACCAGCGACAGCCACTTCTGGACGCCGTCATTGAGGCCGACCTCACCTTGAACGGCGCCGCTTCCCACGGCGGCAGCCAAGCAGCCGGGCCGGCAAACGCTGCGTCCCTCGTCGCGAACAGGGTCTGGGAACACCTGGAGGCTTCACGCGAGGGCGAACCGCCCCGTGACGAGCTCGAATCCCTTGCGCTGAAGCACGCAGGCAACGTCGCCAGGCCTCCCTGGAATGTACCGCTCGCGGAGACACTCACCGCGATCCTCCTCGGCCCGAGCCCCCAGTCGGTGGACGCCCAGTGGCGTAAGTCCGTCAGCCAGCGCGCGGAAGCCCTCACACGCGCTGTCGCGCACCCGGCGGCCCCCCTGCCCCTCGGAGAGAACATGACGAACGGATCTATAAGCGGGAAAACCCTACGAGAATCTACAGTATCGGGCATAGAGAGCGAGTCGTCTTCCGTCGAGCTCCCCACCCCCGCAGCGGCTTCACAGGTCGGCCGGGCGCCCTCGGATCAAGCCAGGTCCGCCTCACCAGCCACACTGGGATCCGACTTCGAAATGGCCCTCGCGCCGGCCGGCCAGAGCCCCTACCGGACGGACAACCGAAATGTCGCTGCTGCACGCCTCAGCCATGAACTGATCGCACTGCTGGACGGATTCCGCCTCGCCCAGCGCCCGAACGCAGACCAGCCCCGGCCCTACGGAACCCTCCGCACCCTGCCTTTCGCCATCAGCGCCCAGGCCTTGAGCACCGACGACCCCTCGCTCGTCATCGACTTCTCCGGCGCCCGGCAGGCCAGGCTTGTAATGACACGCGCTGAGCTCAGCCGCCTCCCCGGCTCGCGGCTTCTCGCCGCCCTCGAATGGCAGGCCGCCATCGCCACAGCAGCCCACGTAGCCCTCACACCCGCATGGTTCGCGGAGCTGGACCGCATCCTGCCCGGCGACCAACTCGACACCACCATCACCAAGGACGAATTCCTCGACCTGCTCCACGCCTTTGCGGCACTGCACCAGGACAACCCGCAAGCACCCGACCTGAGAACCCGAGCTGATCGCGCTGTCGCTCTCTTCGCGCGCCGGCGACCGGCCGAGGCAATGATTCACCTGGCTGACGCGGGGCACAGATGGATCCGCCTGGGTGCCCAAGGATGGACATACCAGACCAGCCCCGACCCAGTGTCCGCGCCGAGCACCGCACCAGCCCCCGCCCCGGCACGCGACTTCGAGACCGTCGCACAGGACATCGCCGAACTTCGCGCAGAATGCGAAGCACTCGATGAAGCCGCAGCAGCCTCACGCCATCAGCCTCCGCCCGAAGAGATGTGGCGTTCCGGGACACCGGCACAGCCGCTCCCTGCGGACAACCCCCAGATCCCTGTCGAGGAACAGCTCAACGCTGAGGAAGCAGCGTTGCGCATGCGCCTGGAATCCCTCCGGCCGCACGAACAAGCCCTTCCTCCGGGGCTGTACTCCAGCATCACCGCGCTCGTCGAACAGATCGAAGCCACCCTCCCAAAGATCCGTCGCCTGCATGACCGACACAATCACCCCCTGATGAACCGCGGGCTGCGGCTCCTTGTCCGCACAGCGGAAGTTCTGAGCTCCCTTGCCACACGGCTCCATCTGCCCGACGTCGTGAGCCGCAGCATCGAAAGGCTGACCTCCTATCTGCGCGGTGCCCCGCGTCCGGGCGCCGCCACGCCGCTCGACCAACTCGCCGCCCCCAGCGGAGACCGCCGCATGCAGGACCTGAGCCACAACCAGCGGGCGATCGAAGCGCACCTGGCTGCACCTGGTATCGACAGCGTCCGCCGAGCCGCCCTCCAGGAAGACTGGATCATCAATCGAGCGCAGTGGTTCGCCCGGTATGAGCAGCAGCACCGGTCCGTTCCCGGCGACCTCGTGCCCGGCGAAAGCCGGCTGGTTGCAGGAGCCCCGCCCCTCCCCAACATCGCCAAGGCCTACGAAGACCTGATCAAGCACCTGCGCGCACGCGCCGTCGCCCTACGCAACAGCGACGCGAACGACCCCCGGGCCGATCTGTTCACCCGCGCAGCCACCGCCTACGAGATGCTCCTCGCTGGCAAGCCAGCCGGCCGCGGGTACCCCGCCGGCCTCATCACCCCAACCGTGCTGCGCGAAGCAGCACTAGCAGTAGTCCGCCACAGGACCGCGTCGCCTCTCGTCGTCCAGAGTGCGTTCGACCACCAGATGCCGCCCGATGTCGCCAATCACACCCTTCAACTGCTGGAGGCCCGCGGCATCGTCGGCCCGCTTACCGGCCGTGCCCCTCGCGCGGTAATCGTCCGGGGTGAGTCAGATGTCGACAAGATGCTGGCGAACCCGATCAGGCCGCACTCCGCCGAACCTGCCCGGCCCGCGCCCCGACGGCGCCCAATACCGAAGCCCGCCACACCAGACCCCATCGAAGACATCCTGCAGCAGAGAACCGCATCTCTCACGGAGACCGCCGCGCGCCGACTGGGCGAGAGTAAGGCAGACCCACGGCCCGCCCGCCCCGCGGCCCCAGTGACGACAGGGCAGGAGGCTCACCACAACGCACGACCGGAGCAGCACGCAGAGCTCCAAAGCCACCGAGTGCAACAAGCACCGCCGAAGCCGGAGCCCACCCCTCCCGAACGCACATCCATAGCCGACCGTCTGCAGACTGCCGACACTTCATCTCCCCCAGAGCGTCGAATAGCCCTGAGCCAGGACAATCCTCGCTACCTGCGCAGCCAGGCCGAACTGCATCGCGCCCGAGCCAGCCAGGCACCAACCCCGGAGGCCAGCAAGCGCCTTCACGCCAAGGCAGACAAGGCTGACCGACTGGGAGGCACCCCGCCGAAAGCCGCTGACGCCCTGCTGGAAGGTTTTACCCACACGGACGGTGGGGACCTTTTTCGCGCGTTTGAGCGAGTAAGCAGCCAGTTGGCTGAACTGAGCTGCCAGCTCCAAGAAGAATGCGCTCGGCGCGGCCAGGAGTCAGCAGCAGGACCGCCGCAGAAGAACACCGAACGGCCCAACCCCTCCGACCGTCAACGGCAAGGCCAGATGATCCCCACAGGGAGTCCGGCTGCGGCATCGACGCCGAGCAAGTGAAGGCCATCGCACCTCAAGGAGAACCGAATGCCGCTCACGTACCCTCTCGGCGCTCATCATGAGCGGCAAATAAACCTTGCCAGACTCCGCGCCGAACAAGCCGAGCGGGATCGGCGCCGGCGATGCAGGGACGAAGAGGCTCAGTCGCGGAGCCGACGTCCCGCCGAGGCCCACTACGCGGCGCTGCCGACGCCGTCATGGACGGGGCTCCGCTGAGCGAGACGCGCCGCGCTGCCAGGAGGCAGGGCGAGGACCTTCCCTGTTGTTCCTCGTTCCTGCTCTACTCCGCGTGCTGCAGGTGGCGCACGGCGAACTCGCGGTCGGCGCCGCATCGCGTGCCGCCGAGGGGTGAGCGGACACGGGTACAGCGGGCGTGGGCGATCGCTGCGCGCCGGATCCTCTTCCCGGTCTGGGCTCGTTGCGGTGACTGGTCCAGCAGACCGCCCACCCTGGTGGCTGCTGCGCGGTGGCGGTCTGGTGGGTGCGTCGGGTGGGCCCAGGGCTGCCGGAATTCCACCGCGCAGTCTTCGGTGTCTCACCGGGCAGGCCTGTCGGCGATCGCGGGAAGGACCCTTCCCGCGATGCCGAGGAGAACGCTGTCGTCGGGGAGGGCGCCGGACGTGCTCCAGACAGCGATCTCGTAGTAGCCCCCTCGGTCCTTCTGGTCGAGAGCCACGGTCAGCGTCCTGGCCAGGGGGCCTTGCTCGACTGGTCGGGGCGATCCGCCGGTTCCGAGCCTGATGTTGATCTTCATCGTGTGATCCGAGGCGAGGACCGCGGGCCGGCCAAGGACCGTGAGGGTCTTGATGTCCTGCTCATTGCCGAACTTCATCAGCTTCACGTACTGGGCAGTCGACATCTGGTTGTAGGCGGCCGAGAGGTGCACGGTGTACGTGCCGAACCTGACCTCGGTCTCCGGCGAGGCGACCTTCTCTCCAGTCAGGGGAGCGGTGTTGCTGGTGGCGGAGACCGTGGTCGCGGTCTCTCCGGGCGTACCCAGCAACTGGGCCAGGTCGGGCCGGTTGAGCGCCTTGCACAGCTCGTCACCGGTCGAAGCCCCGGGCGTCAGCTTGTACGCCTGCGGCAGCTCCTTGTGTTCCCTGGCCGGACACGAGGCTGGCTGCCGCGTGCTGTCGTCGGAGGACGGCAGGACGTGAGGAGCAGCCCACACCGCGGCCACCAGTGCCCCGACCAGGGCCACGGCCGCGACGGCCTGGCCCCAGACGTGGGGCTCCTTCTGCGGAGTGCCCGGGCCGGGAGGCGGCTCCGCTCCGGCCCGGGCTTGCGCGGCACCGTCGACCGCCGCTCCCTCGGCTGGGGCCGCTGGAGGCGGGTTGCGGCGTGCGCGCAGGGCCCGGAGCACCACGTGGACACGTATTGCGGTGAATACGAGGAACATCACGGCAAAACCCGCCGCGCCCTGGTCGTGATCGCGGGCGGCGAGATATGCGAGGCGTACGCCGAGGGCGGACCCGACAGCGATGAGCAGCGGCTCACGCACCCAGAACGGCAGAAGACGCAGGAGGAAACCGAGCATCCGGCGATCTCACCACGACAAGAGAGGTGGAAGACACAGTTCCAGGCCACAGGGCAGGACGATGGTCGCCGTCACAGGACGTGGGTGTACGTATTCCAGCCGCCCCCGATTCGTGTACGCGGGGCGAACGGTGTGCTCGCCGTGCCGGTGGCGGTGTAGAGCCACAGCACCCCGGAGGCGTCGCGGGCAACCAGGTCGGCGTTCCCGTCGCGGTTGACATCGCCCACCACAGAGATCTGCGTGTAGCTGTTCCAGCCGCCGCCGATCCGCGTGCGCGAGGCAAAGGGCGCGGTGACCTTGCCGGTGCCGGTGTAGAGCCACAGAGTCCCGGCAGCATCGCGGGCCACCAGGTCGGGCGTGCCATCCCCGGTCACGTCTCCCGAGGCGGCAAGCAGGCCGTAGGCGTTCCAGCCGCCGCCGATGCGGATGCGGGAGGCGAACGGGGCACGGCCATCTCCTGTGCCGCGGTACAGCCACAACGTGCCCGTCTTGTCGCGGGCCAGCAGGTCCGCCTTGCCGTCCGAGGTGAGGTCGCCAGCGCCCGTCAGCTGGTCGTAGATGCTCCAGCCGCCGCCGATGCGGGTGCGCGGCGCATACAGGTCCGCACGGTGGAAGTCGCGCTGGTAGAACCACAGGACGCCGTCCTTGTCGCGTCCGACGAGGTCGTCCGGGTTCGCGGCGTAAGCGCTCGCGGGCGTGGCGGGCTGGTAGATGAGGTTTTCGGTGACGGGGGCGAGCTTCGTGAGCGCGTTGAAGGCCTGCCAGCCGCCGCCGATCAGGTACCGGGTGCGGAACGGGTCGCTGGCCCGGCCGGTGCCCGCATACGCGTAGAGCAGGCCGGAGCCGTCGGTCGCCAGCAGTTGGTGGTCCAGGCGGAGGGGCCCGCCCTGCAGGGAGAAGGAAGCAACCGCTGCGGTCACGGGGGATTTGGAGCGGCTGTAGATGTTGTAGGACAGGTCAGCCTCGGCCCGCCACGTCTGGACACCGGCCGGTGCGGTCAGCGTGTACTCGATAGTGTGCTCGCCCGGCTCGAGCCGGCAGTAGAAGTTCCGGGACAGCGTGAAAAGGCGCGGCTCGTGCAGCGTGCATACGGCCCCAGCTCCCGCTGTGACCTCGCTGACCAGGACATCGCGATCGCGCCAGGAGGGTTGTCCGTCGGCGAGGGCGAAACTCACCGCGAACTCGCCCGCGTCGACGGCGTGCACGCGTACCCGCTGGCGGACCGAGGCCCCGGCGGACAGGTTCGGCAGGGGCGGGGCGTCGATGGTGCTGAGCGCGGCCTGGGCAGCGGTCTTCACCGTCATCTGAGAGACGCCGTGCTGGCCGTCGGCGGGCACGACGGTGGCCGTCTGCGCAGTCGTGACGCCCGCGGCGATGTCGCCGCCCTCCGGGACGTAGGCGAAGCCCGAGTAGGTGGTCGAGTTCGGAGCGTCGTCGGCTATGCGAAAGCCCGGGACCGTCCGGCCACCATCGACCACCGGGCAGGCGTACACAGCGGTATGACCCGCCACCAGCGTGCACCCGTCGGGGGACGTCAGGCTTACACCGGTCGGCAGGCCCTCGCTATCGCCGGCCGGGCCGTCCAGCGGCTTGGTCGCGAAAGCCATCACCATCTGGCCGTGCGGCCGTCCGGCCGTGGTGACCACATCCGCCGCCCACAGTGCGCCGGGTGGCAGCACCTCGGGGGCTCGCGCCTCAAACCGCGGCGGCACCGGAGCAGCCGCCGACGGAAACGCCACGAACGGCACCGCGAGGCCGGCCGAGACACTTGCAAGAGCCGCTGTACGCACAAGACGCCTACGCATGGAAAATCCCCCACTCCACCGAACCGAAAGAGCCGCACGCCGCCTTCGCCCCTCACTCCTGGACAACCAAGCGGCGCACGAGCCATGACAGACCCCACCCACCCATGGCGCGCTCCGACGTCGAACACCCCTGCCTCGGACCGCCGGTGAGCGGAGCGCCAGCATAGGGCGGGCCCTCCCGGACGCTTGAGCGGGGTGGCACGTCGGTGCTTTCTGCCACAGCTCAGCATGCGGGTACCGGCAGTCGTCGCAGGGGGCAACGTACGTATCCGGGTGAGTGCGCTCGGTGGGCGGGGTGATGGGTCTGGCGGCCAGGGACGAACCGGTACCGCCGGCCTTGAGCAGCCCGGCCGCAGAGGCGTTCTCCAGGACCGCATCGAGCAACCGGTCCTCGACGCCACCCGCGATGGCCGGTCACGGAACTCGCTGAGCACGGAGAAGTCAAAGCCGGGGTCGGTCAGCTCCAGGCCCAAGGCGTACTTTCAGTCGATCCTCGACCTCACCGCGTGCGCGGCCTGCCGATCCGAGAGGCCCTCGGTGAACTGCAACACCGAGACCATCGCCAGCCTGCCCGGCGATGCCGCAGGTCGTCCCGGCCGGAGTACAACCCCGCGAACTCGCCGTCCGCAAAGACCGGGCCCAGAGCATCACGCACCCGAACAGCCAGACAGCCCTTCGGGAAAACCGCACGAGCCACCCTCACTGTCTCCTCCGGCACGTCCGCCGGTACCTCAGGACGCAACGACATCGCCAACCCCATCCCAAACACAACGTCGGCCTGCCCCACCAACGCGGTGGAACAGACCGACGTCACGTCGCAAAGGGCGTTCGCCAACGGTGTCCAGTTAGCGGGTAGCCCTCATCCATTTGACCTTCACGGCGCACCCGGTTCCGTCCACCGTCCGCCGCGCCGGTTCGGTTAGACCAGGTTGAGGGAGTTGTAGCCCCAGCCGATCTTGACGCGGTTGTCGAACGGGTCGCTGCTGTCGCCGTTGCCGGAGTAGCGCCACAGCGTGCCGTCGTTGCCGCGCGCGACGAGGTCGCTGCGGCCGTCACCGTCGAGGTCACCCACGGAGAGGATCCGGTTGTAGGTGTTCCAGCCGCCGCCGATCTTGACGCGGTTGCTGAACGGGTCCTGGCGGTCGCCGTTGCCGGTGTAGAGCCACAGCACGCCGGCCCTGTCGCGGGCGACGATGTCGGTGAAGCCGTCGCCGTTCAGGTCGCCCTGGCCGGCGATTTCGGTGTACTGGCCCCAGCCGCCGCCCACCTTGGTGCGGGCGGTGACCCGGCCGTCGGCGTAGCCGAGGTAGAGCCACAGCACGCCCGCCTTGTCCACGGCGAGCAGGTCCGACTCGCGGGCTCCGGCAAGGTTGCCGGGGGAGAGCACCTTGTTGTAGATCTGCCAGCCCCCGCCGATGTCCTTGGTGGACGCATCCTGTCCGGGCTTGGCGGTGGTGTAGAGGAGCCGGCCGTCCTTTAGGACGCTCCAGGCGCCGTCCTTCTGTCCGTCCTTGTCCTGGTCGACCTGGATGTAGTGCTTGAAGGCGCTGAAGTTGGCGGCCGTGGGCCACGACGCCTCGAAGCCGCCCCGGCCGTTGGGGAAGTACCAGTTCAGCCACCCGTCCCGCTCCACGGCCGCCATCGGGAAGGTGGCCGTCTGCTCCGAGGCGCCGGCCGCCGCGCGCGGAGCGGCCAGCTTGCCCTTCGCCGCCGGGGCGTTGTGCTTCTCGGCGGCCTGGCCGGCCCGTGCGGCCTGGGTGGAGGCGTCGGCCGGGTTCCCGGCCGCGAACGCGCCTCCGGCGGTGGCAGCCATCGCCGCGACGATGGCGGTGGCGGCGAGCGCGCTCTTGAAGGCGCGGCCCCGCTGGATGAAAGTCATGGAATCCCCCCAGGGAAACAGGTCATATAGGCGCGATTGGTCTGGACCGCACCAAAGTTCCTCCGCACCATACACAGCGCCTCGACCGGTCTGCATGTCGGGGGTCGAGGCTCGGGTTCACGAGGGCGAACGGCTCCTGCCGTCGTGGTTCACGGTCGCACGACCGATGCTGGGAGACGCCGGGGGTCTGCGGGGTCTGCGGACCCGGGGGTTCGGAGTCCGCCGCTGGGCGGATGACAGCGCGCGGAGAGCGGCCGGCTTCAGAACGACCGCCGTGGCACTCGCCTAACCGCATCGCCGGTACCTGAGCCACTGTCGGCACAGATGCCTCTGTCTCGCTCTTTCTTGCCTTCGGTGAATCGGGCAGATCGCCAACTGCTCCGTGCGGCGCCGAACCAGGGCTTCGACGAAGGTGTCCACAGCAAGGTCATCGGCATCCACCCACGCGGGAAACTGCTCAGCCCAGCGCTCTGCCGCACGCGGCGGCCACCCTTCGCTGGCGAGTGTGCAGATCAGGAAGGCCAGGTTGAGCCAGGGAGCTCCCTTGCCCGGAAGCGCCCAATCCACCAGAACGGCCCGTGATTTCCCTACGAGAATGTTTCCCCGGTTGAGGTCGGTGTGGATCAGGGAATTGCCGGACAGCTGGTTGAGGTCAAGATCTGCCGTGAGGTGGGCCCACTTTTCTGCGACGGGACGGGCGCTCGGGATGTCTGGGGCGTCCATGGCAAGGAGATGCTCGAGAAGAGGGACTAGCCTCCTGAAGTCCGCTGATCCTGGTGCCAGGTCCGCTGGCCTTCCGTCGAAGTATTCGAAGAGCAGGATGTTCCACCCACCGGTGTCGAGGTGGTGAAGCACCGTGGGGGAGATGCCTTTGAGGTACGCGCCTACTTGCGCTTCGTTGCGCTGCATCTCTGCGCCCTTGTGGTTGCTGGGGACGCCCTTGGCGAATACGACGGCCTGCGATGTGTTCAGGACGCAGGACAGGGGGGCGTTGCGGCCCGTGGTGATCGTCGTCGAGCTCTGCACGCGGCCCACGCGATCCTCCACGGCGTGTCGCGTCGGGGATGGAAGGCTCTCCCACGCCGAGTGCTTCCCCGAGCGGGATGCGAGAGCGGGCGTCTGAGTCGTCGGCAGGCTCATGGGATCGGGTTCCGCTGCTCGGCGTCCGTCGCGAACTCGATCCGCCGTGCCGTGCGGAACTGCTCGGCGCAGTGATACCCCTCGGGGAAGCGCTCCACCACCCGGTGGTGGACGTGCTGGCGATGAGCCACGGTGGCCAGTGCGGTGAAAAGGTCCATATCGAGCTGCTTCTGCGACGCGAAGCATGTGAGGGCTTTGGCCTTGGCCTCCAGCAGGGCCGGGGTCGCGACGAAGACCTCGGTGGGCTCGAACCCGTGGCTGTAGGGGGAGCGGAAGTAGGTGAGGTTGTTTGATTCCCGCAGGGCAACGGTGGTGACTTCGCACGCCGTGATGCGGTGGTCGAGATGCTGGTCGTCAGGGAAGTGGGTGTACACGATGTCCGGGTGCTCCTGGGTGAAGAGCCTGAACAGGCCGGTGTTGATCTCGACGCGGCGCTCGACAAAGTGGTTGTCCGGGATCGCCGCGAAGGTGTAGCGGTCGACGCCCAGGACGGCGCCGGCGGCACGGCATTCGTCGGCCCGTGGGGCCGTGCCGTTGGGGCCGGGTGCTCCCGTGGTGAGGCAGTGCACGTGGACGCGGGCGCCGGTGAGGGCGTAGTCACGGATGCGCATGCCCATGGCGAGTTCGGCGTCGTCGGGATGGGCTACGACGACCAGGACGGAAGTCATCGATCCTTCTCCTTCTCATTCTCCTGGGAGGGGACGGTGTTGAGGACGAGGGCGCTGTGCAGGGAGCGGCCGTCCAGGCCCTTCCAGCGGAACGGCTGCGCCGGGCTGGTCGGCCACTGCAGGTAGTGCATGCTGCCGCGCACCTGGGGAACGCCGCGGTCCAGAAAGACGATCTTGGAGGAGGCGCCTCCGTCCAGGTGGAACATGGCCTGGGGGTCCAGGCCCGCAGCTGCGCAGACCGTGGCGGTCTCGCGCGGGGTGGTGCCGCGGAAGGCGGGGGCCTTGGGGGCGCCGTCGAGGACCAGGACCACGAGTTCGCGTCCGTGGATGCCAACCAGGGTGCGCGCGTGCCGTTTGTCGCGGAACGGGGAGGTGCCCAGGCAGGCGTCGTAGCCCGGTGTACGGCCGTCGGCGGCGTCGGCCACACTCGGGCCGATGGAGATACCGCAGGACAGGCGTTCGGGGGTATACCCGGCGATCTGAGTGATCTCCACAGTGGCGCCGGCACGCACCGCACCTGGGGTGGCCGCCTGCGTCCGCAGGATGAAGGAACCGGCGAAGAGGTTGGCGCCTCCGCCGGGGTGGCAGCTGACCACGCGATGGCCGGTGCCGGCGGCCCAGGAGACCACGTAGTCGACGACCGCAGGGGTGTACGGAGTGGTGTTCGCGATGGCCCGCACATGGCGGATGAAGCCGGTGCGCGGGTGATCGGTGTACTGGACCGTGCAGTTGGCAGCGCCGAACAGGACTGCTTCGCCGGGCGCCGGCCCGGCCTCTCCGCGGGGTGTCTTGGAACCGAACCAGCGGTGGGAACGGCCCTGCAGGAGCAGTGTTCCGCGGGCATCGAGCGGCACGAGCCTCAGGCGCCCCTCGTATACGAGCAGGGCAGGCTTGGTGGCCGTCGGCAGGCTCGTGATGTGCCCTGCGCGGCAGCAGAAGTCCAGGCAGGGTTCGGTGGGCTGGTAGGACGGATCATCGGAGATGAAGGCGAAAGAGCCGCTCACGGCGGCGATCCCCCCACCGGGTGCTACACGGTCGCGGAGGTGGAACCCTTCGACGCTGGAGACGACTTCGGCGCGGACGCGGTCCTGGTCGGCGCGCAGGAGGTAGGCGTTGGTGAAGTCTCCGGCGCCCAGGTCGATGCTGCGGGTCTGCACACGGATGCCGGGCGCGGGGGTGTGCCGAGCAGCGGCCGCCCGTACGGCGAAGCGCCGTTGATCGTGGGCGAGCGCCTGAATGTCAGCGACGCGGTAGCCCTGGCCGTGCAGGACCCTGAGGGCGTCGCTGTCCTGCACGCTCGTCGTCGTTGCTGTCTGCACGGTCACGAACCGTCCTTCTGGGCGCCGACGGCACGCAGGAGGATGGGGACGGTCAGTGGGGGAGAGTCGAGGAGCTCGCGCGTACGGTCGCGGTAGCGGTCGGTCAGCGCAGCCGGCTGGTTAAGGGGGTAGGGCACGAGGGATGGGGCGAGCCGGTACAGGATCACCCCGGCGGTGACGGTGGCCATGAGGCGTGTCTGGGTCTCGTCTGGTTCCTCGGCGCCGAAGTAGCCGCGGAGGAGGGCCGGCACGAGCGTGCGCAGCGTGTCGGGGCACGCCAGATGGTGGATCAGTAGGTGGGCCAGGACGTAACCGACGTCGTAGAGGGGCCAGCCGCGGTGGACGTTGTCGAGGTCACACAGCGCAACGCCACCGTTCAGGCTCATGTTCTTCGGGGCCAGGTCTCCGAGGATCAGCTGCTGGCCCGGCTGGGCGGCCATCTGTTCGCATGCCGCATTGAGCGTCTCGTGGCCGTGGGCGCGCAGGCAGTAGTCGAAGGTGTGCTCCCGGAACCAGGCGTCTCCTTGGGAGCGGATCTGGGTGCGGATGTTCCTTGTGGCCTGATGGATGGCGCGCAGGGCGCGGCCCAGCCGGGTCATCTCCTCGGGGGTGGCGGGGCGGCGGGCCAGGTGCTGGTGGTAGTTGAGCCCGTCGGAGAAGACATCGGTGAGCACCATCGCGTGGGCTTGGCGGTGGAAGCCGAGGACGTGGGGGAAGTGGCCGGGAGCTGCGTCGGCGTAGAGCCGCAGCGCGCGGCGCTCATCAGCGATGAGCGCCGGGTCGGTTTCCAGGGACGGGATCCGGGCGAAGCGGTCCTGGCGGACCTTGATGATCGCGGTGCCGCGGCCGCCGTGGGCGCGGAAGACGTGGCTGACGTTGCCGCCGGTCAGCCGTTGGATGGCGCGGATGTCGCCGGTGCGCGAGCGGCAGTCGGCGAGCACCGCGTCCTGGTGCTGGCCGAGGAGCATGGGCAGGGACGGCAGCGGAGGGAGAGGGGAGAGCGTCATAGTGCCGCCTCCGGCTGGCCCATCGATTCCGTGCGGCTGCCGTGCCGGAGCCCGAGGGTTATCTGGGGGGCGGCGGAGCCGCTGAACTGGTTGGCCATCGACAGGTAGGCGCCGGACATCAAGGTGGCGGCCGGGCGGTGGCTGGTCAGGTCGGAACGCACCTGCTCGCGGGTGCGCCGGCCGTCCAGGTATTCGAGGAACTCATGCGTCGCGCGGCGCCGTGAGGACTGCTGCGTGGGGACGGCCACGTCCGCCTCCCACAGGGTGGTCAGCGCGTGGTAGCCGAGCCGTTGGTGCCTGGTCCAGCCGGGGCTGAAGCGGTTGTTGCGGAAGACATGGACCTCGATGTGGCTCTCGTGGCCTATCGCGTAGGGGGCGGCGCTGGTGCTGGGGTCGCCCAGGGTCTGCAGGGAGAGGAAGTGGAGGGCCTGGAACGGGCCCTGGTGGACGATGTGGCTCTCCTGCCTCACCCGGCCGTTGCCCTTGTACAGGCTGGCCGCCGGGGTCATGTTGCCGCGTTCGGAGAATCCGTTGTGGATCAGGTTCAGGCTGCCCAGCGTCATCGTCCGCCCGCCACTGTGGAACGCCAGGGAGATGAAGGCATCCACTTCGCCGAAGGCATGAGTCGCAGCCCGCAGCTGGGTGTCCGTGTAGCGGTTGCGGGCGGCGAAGGCCGGGAACAGCCGTTCATGGTCGTGCACGGTCAGCTGCGCCAGGAAGTCGCCGGGGCGGGTCACCTGGGCGTGGACGGTGACGGCGTCGAGTTCCTTTCCCTCGCGTTCACCTGCGGCGAGCAGCCAGGGCACGATGTCGAAGAAGTGGTAGCCGGAGTGCGCGGCCTTGCCGTACCCCTGGTCGAAGCCGTGGTACGAGAGGTCGACGAGCTCGTCTGGGAGGCGCCACTGACCGTCGCTGTGGGAGGACTGGATGGAGGTGACCGGACAGCCGGTCTCCTCGGTGATCTCAGCGATGAGCTGCCGCATCTTCCAGAACGCCGGGTGGTAGCGCCGTTGGCACTGCACACTCACGATGAGGCCGGGGTGGCGGCGGCGCGCGAGCTCGTAGCAGTCAAGGAGGCTGTCGAAGTCGGCGAGGATCGCCGCCGCGCTCGGTGGGTTGGTGGAAGCCCCCGTGTGCACGCTCAGCGGCTTGTCCAACAGGACGCTCAGTCCCCGCTCCAGCGCCCACCGGGTGTAGACCAGGTGGTAGGCGGGTTCGGTGGACACCACGACGGCGTCGATGCGGTGGCGGACGACGAGCGCATCCAAAGTGGCGCGGACGCGGTCGGGGAGGCTCTGCGGGGCTGCGTCGAACGGCTCGATGAGCGTGACCGGCAGCGTGCGCGGACCGTCGTCGGCGTCGAAGGTCAGCATGACGTCCATGGCGCCCAGGATGTCGACACCGTAGACGGTGCCGACGAGGCCGCGGCTCTGGCCGGCCGCGAGGGCGGGCAGGTGCGAGCGGCGTGCGTGCGGGCCCACGCCGATCACCAGGAAGTTCTTCATCTCGTCTCGCCCTCTCCTACCTCGGGACGGGGACCGTGGTCTACGGGTGGTGCGGCGGGCACAGGCCGCGGCGGCGCAGTTCGGGCAGCAGGCCCTCACCGGCCGTGTACGCCTCCTCCAGGTGTGGGAAGCCGGACAGAATGACCTCCTCGAACCCGAGACCCGCGTACTCGGCGATGCGGTCGGCGACTTCGCTGTGGCTGCCGACCAGGGCGGTTCCGGCGCCGCCGCGCAGCAGTCCGACGCCTGCCCACACGTTGGGGTAGATCTCCAGGTCAGAGGTCTTCCATCCGTCGCGGAATTGTTCGTGCAGGGCGCGCATGCGGGCCTGTCCCGTGGACTCGCTCGCTGCCAGGATTTTCTGCACCCGGCTCACCTGGGTGCGGTCGATGCCGTCGATGAGACGCTCGGCAGCGGCCCAGGCCTGGGCCGAGGTGTCACGGGTGACGACGTGGAAGCGGACACCGAAGCGGATCCGCTGCGCGCGCTCGCCGGCCAGGCCGCGAATCCACGCGATCTTCTCAGCGGCCTGGAGTGGGGGTTCGCCGAAGGTGAGGTAGGTGTCGGCATGGCGGGCGATGACAGGCCCGGCCGCCGGGGAGGAGCCGACCACGTACACGCGGGGCGGTGGGGCGGGCGGGGCCAGGACCGTCGCTCCGCGCACCTCGTAGTACTCGCCCTTGAAGTCGAACGGCTCACCGCTCCACGTGCCGCGCAGCACGGTGAGGAACTCCTCGGTGCGGGCGTAGCGGGCGGCCTTGGTCAACTGGTCGCCGAATCGGGCCTGCTCGTCGCGTTCTCCGCCGGTGACGACGTTGAGCAGCAGCCGCCCGTGGGAGTGGCGCTGGAAGGTGCTGGCCTGCTGGGCGGCCAGGGTCGGGGAGAGGCTGTTGGGCCGAAAGGCCACCAGGAACTTAAGTCGTTCGGTCTCATGGGCGAGAGCGGCGCAGGTCAGCCAGGCGTCCTCGCACCAGGTGCCGGTCGGTGTCAGGACCGCGTCGAATCCGAAGGACTCGGCCGCCCGGGCTATCTGGGCCAGGTAGCCCAGCGTGGGCGCGCGCAACCGGTCGGCAGTGGGACGCGCCGCTTGGGCCTGTGCGTCTTCCGGGCCGTGCGTGCCCCGGGTGCCGACGGTCAGCGACCGGCCGTCGGCGGCGGTAGGCAGGAACCAGTGAACGAGCATGGCCGCGCTCCAGAGTTGTGTTGTTTGAGTCAGTCGGTGGTGAAGTCGCCACCGGCGCGCGCGTGTAGACGGTGCAGGACGGCCTCGTCCAGGTCGACCGCGCCGCATTCCAGCGCGGTCGTCGCGCGCTGCCTGCTGATCTGGCCGGGAAGGCGTACGGCGCTGCCGTCGCGCATGCGCGCCCTGCGGATGGTGTCGACGAGCTTGGTGTTCTGCGCCGCGGCACCGTCGAGCCGGCCGCCGAAGGAGGGGTCGAGGGCGATGAAGGTGTAGCCGGTGGTCCAGGTGTCGGCGATGTCGGGGCCCATGGGGAAGGCGAAGAGGGATCCGGTGAGGACCTGGATGAGCAGGGACAGCGCGTAGCCGCGGTGATGGCCGAACACCACCGCTGACTGCGCCGATTCGGGATCGTCCGTGACGTGCCCTGAGGCGTCCACGAAGGCACCGTTCGGCAGGCGGCTGCTATTGCGCCGGGCCTCCCACAGGGTGCCCATGGGCGCCAGGGTGGTGGACATGTCCGCGACGACGGGATCGGTGAGCGTGGGAAAGGCGAAGCTGAGCGGATTGACGCCGAGGACGGGAGTGCGTCCGCCATACGGTGTCGCCTCGGCGCGGGAGGTGTTCATCGCGATGCCGACCAGGCCGTGTTCGGCGATGCGCTCGCACCACGGGGCGAGGATGCCGTACCGCTGGGTGTTGATCATGCCGACGATGCCGGCACCCAACGCCCCGGCCTTGGCCACGGCGAGGTCGACCGCGTAGGCCGCGCTGATGGGCCCGATCTCGCGGCGGGCATCGACGGTCGCCAGCGCCCCGTACTCGCGCACGACGTGCGGGCAGCCTTCCCGCAGCGGGAAGAAGCGGGACTCGAAGCAGAACTTGGCGACCCCGTGCGCGAGCCGGCCGCGCAGTTCGCCGTCCAGGTAGTGGTCGACCACGTCCCTGGCCAGCCCCGCGGGAACTCTGGCCTGGCCGCAGACGGCGAGCATGAGGTCACGCAGCTCCTCGATGGCCACATTCACCGCAGCCCCCGCATCCCGCTCCGCGCAGGGGCCATCGCCAGGCGGCGGCCCGGCCCCACCCAGACGGCGTCTCGCATCGGGCGGGCGAGCGGACGGGGAGATCCGGTACGGGAAATGGCGCGCTCGTGGTGCGCGGGTATACCGGGTAGCGAGGCCATGGTGCTCTCCGGGAGGGGAATGGAGGGAAGGGGCGTGAAGGCGCGACGTGCGCTGCCAGGGAGGCAGGCGACAGGGGCGCGCAAGGCGTGAGAGCCGACGCGTGGAGGAGAGGCCGCCCGGCCTGGAGGCGACTACGGGAAGTGGCTGGTCATGCGGGTGAGGATGAGCTTGCCGCGCTCGACCAGGTCGGCACGTTCCTTGGTGAGACCGGAGCTGAGATAGGAGACACCGAGCCGTGCGGTGAGCAGGAGCAGGAACCGCTCCTCGGTCTGCGTCAGCGGACGCCCGTATCCGGCGAGGTAGGTGGCCTTGAGGTCGGGACGCTCGGCCCAGACCGCACCGCGCAGCCAGACGAACTCCTCGACCGCAGGGCCGTATTTGGTCATCGCGAAGTCGATCAATCCGTGCCCGTGACCGCCGAGGGTCCGGTCGGGGTCCCAGAGCCAGTTGCGGGTGGAGTAGTCCCCGTGCTGGCACACAAGGGGCAACTGAGTGGCCAGACGCGGAAGTTCACGGGCGACCGCGCGCACCAGGTCAGATTGCGCGGCGTTGAGATGACCGGTGGTGCTCTCCAGGCAGGCCGCTGCCTCGTCGGCCTGGTCCGTCATGGACCTGCGGAACGCCTGAAGGTCGTGGGCCGAGGCAGCACCGGAGTGGTCGTGCCAGCGCCGCAGCACACGGCCCGCCAGCTCGTGCACATGCTGCTCCAGGGCAACGGGAGCCAGCGGCAGACCCCGGACGACCTGCCCCGGCAGCGGCGAACTCATGATCGCCTGCAAACCGGGGTCGGCGGCCAGGAGACGCGGCGCTTCGTGGGGAGCCAGCGCACGGGCCGCGTACGCGTAGCCCGCGATCTCGCGGTCGTAGTCCGCGATGCTCGGACTGATCTTGACGTAGGCCGCCGTCGTTGCGGCGGTGCTCAACCGCCAGACCCGGGAGTTGCCACGGGGCCAGGACACGTCCGTGGCACCTCCCAGGCCCGGAAGGTGATCCATGGCCCATCGCTGCAGGTCTGGAGGGATGGGCGCGTCGCTTGTCATGAGCGGGTTCTCTCCGAATCGCGTGATGCCCGCGGCGATGACCTGCCTGTCGTCGCCGTCTGGAAGTGGAAGCGGTTGACTGTGTGGCGTACACGGGGGGCGGGTGATTCCTATGAGCGGCGGTTCGTACGGACGTTGCGTCCACGACCGGTCTCCCTTCCTTCCCACACTCAACGGTGCGACGGCTGAGGTGGGCACGAGGCGAGGTACTCCGGTGCCACCGGGTGGCGCCGGGTCAGAAATAGTCCGCCAGCCACGGCTCGCGTTCTGCCGTGGCCGCCAGGAGCCGGGCCAGCATCCCGGGGGCACCGCGTACCCCGGCGAGTGAGGCGGCCGCTACGCTGCTGTATCCCCCGGCGTACCAGACGGCGAACTGTCCGCGGGTCAGCGTCAGTTGTCCGCCGCAGGAGCTGGGCGAGAGGTCACCCTTGCCCTGGGCGATATGCAGCGTGAAGTGCTCCACGGCGGTGCCGTCTTCGGTGAGGACGTCGATCGGGAGGGTGAGGTCCACCTCATGCGGCCAGCCGCGCAGCTGGACGGCCCGGCTCAGGTCCAGGATGCGCAGCATCCATGGGTGCCAGGCGCGGGAGGTGAGGGCGCCGGAACGGTGCAGGTGGTGCAGCAGGAGGGGAGCCGGCGGCAGACCGGTGCGCTGGAAGGTGACGGTGGGGATCCGGCTGTTGTGCCGTCCGAGGAAGGCGAGCATGGCGCCGGCGGTGGGCTGGTCGGCGGCCCAGAAGTCGTGAACGATGAGCTGCCGCCCCTCCACCGGGTGCCGCTCTGCGGCGACGGACAGCACCCCGCTCGGCGACCGGCCCGGGCGGTTGAACCGGTAGGCGGCCAGATGGGGGTGACGCTGCTGCTGCCAGTCCTGCCACCAGGCCGGCCGCTGCCACGGCCCGTTCCACTGAGAGGCCAGGCCCTCCAGCAGGGCGTGGGCCTCCTCGGACATCCCGTGGGTGATCTCGAAACCGGACCCGTCGAAGCAGCGCTTGAGGTCGTCGGTGCGGATAGTCCATGACTGCACCTGGGAAGGCGCCTGCCAGCCCAGGCGGCGGACGTAGCCCGTGGAGGCCGTCCACAGCGTGGCCAGGACGGCACCCTGTTCCCGAAGCGGCTCCAGCCGCCTTGCGATCATCTGGGCCGCGAGCTGCTCACCGCGTTCCTCGGGGGCGATGCAACCGCAGGCCGTGCTGGCAGCCGGCACCGGGCGGCCCCCGAAGTACTGCGGGATCATCAGCCCCAGGCCCCCGGCGATGACCTGGCCATCGCGTACCGCGACCCTGCGGTCGGCGTGCGCGCCCAGGCCCATGATGTCCGGCACCGGGTGTCCGTACGCGCGCAGAGCCAGGGCGTCGTACTGGCGCCACAGCTCGTCGTCGGCTTCCACAATGTCGATGGTCGAGGCAGCCATGCCGCGCCTCCCTTCTGCTAGTAGCTGGTTGCCTCGCGGACGGCGTCGGCGTCGGCGGGGACGAAGAAGGTGCGGGTGCAGCGGAAGACCCGCTCTCCGTGCTGGTTGTAGCCCTCGATCCGGCAGCTGACGATCCCGGTATCCGGGCGGCTCTTCGAGCGGCGGGCGCTCACGATCACGCTCTGCGCGCGCAAGGTGTCGCCGACGAAGACCGGCTGTTCGAAGCGCACCTCGTCCAGGGCGAGGTTGCCGCTCGTCAGGCCGCTGGTCGTGCGGACCGTCATGCCGAGGACGATGTTCTGCGTCAACAGCCCGCACACCAGCACCCGGTCGCGGCCGGTGCGCTGGCAGAACTCCAGGTCGGAGTGGACCGGCGCCGGGTTCCCCGTCAGCGCCAGGAGCAGGACGTGCTCGGTCTCCGTCACGGTCCGGGCGGGGCGGTGTTCGATCACCTCGCCGACCGTGAAGTCCTCCAGCCCGCGACCGACCAGCTCACGGAGCCGGTTCTCACCCACGCTGCGGAATCCCGCGGGGATGCTACTCGCCATCGTGCTTCTCCTTGGTGGATAGGGGGGCCATGGCGTCGGCTCGGACGGTGAGGGCACGGGCGGCCGCCACGAGCGGCGGGCCGACCATGCGCCCGTCGACGGTGGTGATGCCGCCACCCGCACGGTCTGCGGCCTGGACCACCGCGCGCGCGGCCTCCACGTCTTGTGGGGTCGGGCGGAAGACCGCCTGGATGACCGGGAGTTGGCGGGGGTGGATGGCGACCTTCCCGGAGAATCCGAGCGCGGCACCCTCCTCGGTCTCCCTGCGCAACCCGTCCGGGTCCTCCAGGCCGAAGTACGGGGAGTCGACCGCAAGGAGGCCAGCCGCGGCTGCCTGCGCGGCCAGAGCCGCTCTCGGGTACCACAGCCCTTTACTGCTGAGCTGGCAGCCAGCGGCAGTGGCGTAGTCGGCCGCGCCGAAGCACACGCCCGCCAGGGGTGCGCCCAGAATGCTCGACAGATTCTGAATCGCCCGCGGTGTCTCGATCAGAGCCCAGATGTCACACTGCCGTCCGCTGGCGCTCAGCAACTGCGCCACCAATTCGATGTCCCGTGCCGCTTCGACCTTGGGTATCAGCAGCAACGCCGGAAGCGGCCCGGCGTCGAGGCCCAGCACGTCCTTCAGACCGGCGATCGTGTCCAGCGCGTTCACCCGTACCCCCAGCGCCCCACCCCCGATGACGTGTCCCAGCCGCTCTCCCTGGACAAAGGACAGGACTTCGGCACGGGCCGCGTCCTTGGCTGTGAGTGGGACGGAGTCCTCCAGGTCCAGCAGCACCACGTCCGCGCCCGAGTTCCGCGCCGCCTCGAACCGGCCCGGCCTGCCCCCAGGAGCAACCAGCCACGTACAGCGGCTCCGGTGGGCAGCAGCACGGCGCGGTCCTGCGGCAGGAGTGCCGGTAGCCGGGGACGACGGCGAGGTGCGCACCGTCGGCGGCGTGTCAGGGGCGGGGGGTATCGCGGTCACGGAAGGCTCCCGTCAGGCGAGACATGCCAGGGGCGGTGAACCGCCGATGCACGTGGGTCAGCTGGATGGTGGGCTCGCACGCCCGGCGGCCTCTTTGGCAGGCGGAGCGTGAACCGGCGTGCTCGCGTTTCCCATTCATCGTCAGGCTGACGCCCGACGGCGTCATTGCGGACCAGGTCTGCCCGCATTGCGGGTCACCCGCAATGCGGGCGGGTGGCTGATCCGGCGCCCTGCCTCTCGCGGCCCCGCGCAGATACGGTGACCAGGACCAGGCCCAGCTACAGGGGGTGCGTCCATGATCGCAATCAGTCGAGAGCGTCGCACCATCATCCGCAAGTCCGCGACGCAGCTCCGCGACCAAGCAGTGCGAAACGGCTACGACACCGAGCAGACCGCCCTGGCCATCAGGGCAGCGCTGCCCGAAGTCGGGGCTCTGGAGGCGTGGCGCCTGGCGCTGGGCTGGTCCCGGGCAGCGACCATCGAACGCGTCGCCGACCTCTACCGCTCCCGCGGCCTGCTTCCTCCGGGACTCTCGCAGCCGATGCTCTGCCGCTGGGAGCACCACAGCGGCGAACGCCCGGGTGAGGAGTACGCGGAGGCATTGTGCACGGTCTACCGGGCCCGGCCCGAGCAACTCGGCATGGACCAGTGGTACCTCGCGGCCGCCGTCCGTCAGGACCGCTACAGTGCCGGTGTCGCCGAGGCGTGCGTGATCCCCGAACGGGAAGGGATGAGAACCATGACCACCGACGCCGGCCTCCCGGCCGTCCGCGAATCCCTCCACCTGGCGCTGCTCGTCGAACCCGCCAGCAGCAGCACCGTCGTTGACCTCACCGACGCCGCCGTCGAGCACTACGCCCTCAACTACAGCAAACACCCGCCGGCCCTGCTGTTCACCGAGGTCCGCCGGTCCCGGGAACTGCTGCTGCACGCCCTCACCACGAACGCCGCCCCCGAAGCCCTGGACCGCGACGTGAGGCGCGGCATCGGCTGGCTGTCCGCTCTGCTCGGAAACCTGGCCCACCACCTCGGCGATCACACCGGCGCCCGCGCCCACCTGGCCACCGCGGCCACCTACGGCGAGGCCAGTGGTGATGCCCGCCTGGCGAGCTGGGCGCACGGAGCCCAGGCGATGGTGGCCCGCGCCACCGGCCAGCACCTCCAGGCTCTGGCCCACGCCGAACGCGGCCTGGCCCACGTGCCGTCCGGCCTGCCGCGCGCTCAGCTGCATGCCTGGGCCCAGCTGCCCGCCCTGGCCGCGCTCGGACGGGCTCAGGACGCGGACCGGGCCTTCGCCGAGGCGACCCGTGCCCTGGACGCCGACCCGGACGGCTTCGCCCCCGGCCGGTTCGGCTACGACGAAGGCGAGCACCGCCTTCATGAGGCCGAGGCTCATCGGGCTCTGAAGCGGTGGGACCAGGCGATGGCCGCCGCCGAGACCTCCCTGAGCGCATGCACGTACGCCACCCCGGGGTGGGCGGCCGCCTCGCTGGCCCTCGCCCAGGCCGAAGCCCCCGCACATCCCGATGACGCGGCCCAGCGGGCCCTCGACGTCCTGGAGCGGATCCCGGCCGCACGCCTGCGCTCCACCTCCCGGGAGCGCCTGTCCCAGCTGGACACGGCACTCACCGCCGACACCACACCCGTGCGCGACTTGCGCGAGCGCGTACGGGGCCTGGCACCCCCCATCGACGCGCACGGCACGGCGGCAACGGCCTGATCGGCACTCTGTCACCGCGCAGCGCCCGCGCGGTGAGTGGCGGAGCGCGGCGTTCCCCACCCTGCTCACGAGGTGGACCCTTGGCCGGACCCGGTCGGGGTTGTGAGGTTGAGGCCGTGGGCACTTTCCGTTTCCACGGGGCGCCGAGGGGTGGCCGCGGGTGGGCGCACCGGTGTTTGGCTCGCGGGTTGCCCCGCAGGCCCGGTACGGGCGAGCTGCGACACGCGGGTTCTCTGCGCCCGGCCCTCGATGACGTGCATCTCGCGCAGCCGCCGAAGCGCTGTTCCGACGGTGGCTCGCGAAACGCCGAATTCCGCGGCGATCGCGGTGCTTCGAAGGGAGGTTCCGGGTGGGTACGTGCGGTCGTCGATGCGGGCTCTGATGGCTGCTTCCACGCCGCCGGCGAGCGTCAACTCTTTGCCCAGCCAGGCTTCCGGCCTCTGTGGGGCCGCGGGCAGTGGCCGCGCGCCGACCCGCCGACGGGTTTCCAGGATCTGTTCCTCTTTGAGGAGCTCTACCGCGCCCGCCGCGACGTGGTCCGGCACTTGGTAGCGGACGTGCAGGTCACGACGGGTGCGGAATTGCCCCTCGGGCCAGGCGTATTCGCTGATGTCGTGGCGCATACGCGCGGCCAACTCGGGGATGCCTTGCCTCACTTGGGACGCCGTCGCCCCTGCGGGGCGGGGGGCGGCGGCACGCTGGGTGAGCTGGGCGGCCGCGTCGGCGGCAATCGTGGCCTGCCCTCCGCGGTATGAGGTGAGGACTCCCTTCTTCCTCAGACGGCGCACGGCCTGGGAGAGGGCCACCGTGGGCACGCCGAATTCCCCAGCGAGCTCCACGAGCGGGGGAGTGACGGTGAGTGGCGGGTAGGTGCCGTCCGTTATGCGTGTGCTCAGCAGCTGCACGGCCCGATCCACCGCTGCCAGATGCTCCGGCACCGGGAGCGAGGCCAGCGCACCGTCGCTCCTGCGCGGCGGGTGGGTTTGGGTGACATGCGCGGCGCCCTGGTGCCGGGTCACCAGAGCCTCCTCGCGCAGCAGGCGCAGAGCCGCTGCGACGGTGGTGGCGGACACCCCGAACTCGGTGGCGAGCATCAGGTGGGAGGGCAGCCGACTGCCGGCTGGATAGGTCCCCTGTTCGATGCGCTCCTTGATCAGGGTGTAGCAACTGTGCGTCAGGGTTGTGCCCGTGCGGCGCTGGGCGAGCCCGGGGCGGGTGCTGCCTATGCGCACCCCCACCCAGGGGCGGACGTCGAGGACTCCCTTTTCGCGCAGTGTTCTGACCGCCACGATCAGGACATCTCGCGGCACTTGGTAGTGGCCGGCCAGGGAGCGCAGGGTGTGGGCTGGCTCGTGTGGCCACCTGCCGGCCGCGATGTCCGCTTGGATGCGGTCGGCAAGCCGGACGCTGCGGCAGCGCCGATCCTGCGGGTGCGCTCTCTCATGCGGGGACAGGGTGCTTCCCGCAGCCAGCGCGGCAATGCGTGCAGGGGCGTCGTCACAGACCATGCCGCTGGGGCTGCAGAGTATGCCCGCGGCCTTGAGATACAGCACGGCGTGGTGCAGTGCCCCCAGGGGAACCTCCAGGGAGGCGGCGAGGACGTGCATGGCCGGGTCCGCGGTGAGCGGCTCATCAGTGCCGTGAGTGATCCGGTCGCACAACAGCCGTACGGCACGGTGGATGGCCGGTACCAGATCCTGGTGACGGTGCCTGTGGTTACCAGTCAGGGGCGGGTCGGACGTCTCCACCGTTTGCCCCAGCGGGACGTGATCCTGGCCCGTGGTGGTGTGAAAGGAGCCGGCCGTGCTGGCCACGGCAGACTGCGAGCCCTGGCTGCCCGTACTTCCGCACGGGATGGGTGTGGGGCGCATGTTGCGCTGCTTGATCATTGCTTCCCCACCAGCCGGGCCGTGCGGGTAGCGGCCTGGTGGAGCAGGACCGCGCTGAGGGGCCGGGCGTGTGCTTGTGCGCTCAGTTCGTCGAACGCGCGCTGGCGCTCGCGGCCGCGGGGCCCGTTGATGTAGGTGGCGGAGCCGCCAGTCGTCTGGACCCACAGCGTGGAGCTCTGGGGAGCGGGCAGGGTCAGTCCGAGCAGGTCACTGTCCTCGCCGTCCACTGCGCAGGTGGTGCCCGTGGGAAGGATGCGAATATCCGCGAACTTGCTGTGGGCCACCTTGAGCAGGTGTTTGAGCTGGTCGGCCAAGGGCGCGTAGTTGCCGGGCTCGAAGTCGAGCGCGCGCGTGAGCACGGAGGCGTCCAGGACGATGTCGACGTGCTCCCAGGCGTGGGGGGCGGTGACGACGGGCCAGTGCCAGCGCTGCTCGTTCCTCGGCCTCACGGGAACGCCGGAGCGCATCGCTTCCAGATGGTCCGCGTAGGCGCTGCTGCGCACGAGCGTGGGCACGGTGTAATCGCTGAATGCCTGGACGCGCACGGCGTGGAGTTCGGTGGCCGTGAGCCGGGCCTCCCATCTGTCGGCGACATCGAGGAGCTCGTGGGGCGTGGTGTCCGTTGCGGAGGCCGTGGCCCAGCGGGCCAGGACGTCGTGGACTGCCGGGGGCTGGCCGTACAGGCGCATCAGGCGCTGCAGGCCCATTCCCGGCGGCGGGGCCTGGCCGGTCTCCCAGCGGGTGAGCTCGGCGGTGCCCACGCGGGCGGCGGCCGCGGCGTGGACCTGGCTGACCTTGCAGCGGTCGCGCAGGTGCGCCAGGTTGGCGCCGAGGACAAGTTGGCGTACGGGCGGGTCGTCTGGAGTCGAGGTCATCGTGTCTCTCACCGGGGCAGGATTCGAAGGGAGGAGTGGGGGGTGGTGGCGAGGAGGGCGCAGGCGCCGGCGTGCCAGGGCGGCATGATCCGCAGAGGATGGGCCGGGTGCCACTGAGTGGTGGGCACCGGGCGGTGGTGGCCGAGGAGCGGCCAGTCCCCCAGGAGCGCGGCGATGGCATCGCCGGTGCGGGGCCGCCACGGCAGCTGTGCAGCCTGGTAGGTGGCCGCGAGTGCATGGGTGGTCAGGCCGTGCAGATCTGGGGTGGCATGGGTGAGGGAGATGGCACTGCCCGGTGGCAGCCAGCGGCGCAACGCTTCCAGCAGGTTGTGTACGGCTTGGTCGTCGGGGATCCAGGCCAGGACGTCGTGGAGCAGGACCGCGATTGGCCCGGACAGATCGAGGAGCCTCAGGGCGGGCTCGAGCGAGCCGACCTCGCGCAGGTCGGCCGCCACGAACACCGGTGAGCCAGGTCCCCCGAAGGGCGCGGCGCGCATATGGGCGCCGACGATGGGATCACAGTCGACGGCCACGACGGTTGCCTCCGGCTGCAGACGCCGCACCACGGTGTGCAGCGGTTGCGCCGACCGGGATCGCGGCCGTCGTGTCGGGGGATAGCCACAGCCTAGGTCGAGGAACTGCCGGATGCCGTGGCGGGCCAGCAACTCGCAGGTCATGAGGGTGTGGAGGCGGTTGGCGAGGACGGACAGGCGCCAGGATGGTGCCGTATTGGAGAGCTCGGCGGCGAGTGCCCGGTCGATGCTGTAGTGCTCGCCCCCGCCCAGGCAGTAGTCGGTCAAGCGGGCGGAGGACGGGGTGGTGAAGAGCGACTCCGGCACGGCCGGGGCGGCGCAGGGAAGGCGGTGGACCGTCATCGTGCTTCTCCCGCTGTGGTCGGTGCCGCAGCCGCCCTCGGGGACAGCAGCGCCGATCCGGGTGGTGGGGGCGCGATGTCGTTGAGCGCGGTGGCGAGGGTGCGCGGCCCCACCCAGTGCGTGCGCGGAACTCTGACCCAGTACGCCCCTGGGGGCTCGGTCCGGTCGAGTGGCGGCAGTTCGATGCCGCCCTTGGAGTAGTGGAAGGCATGGCGGTGTGCCCATGGGATGCCGGATGGGATGAGCCAGAACCAGAAGGCGTGCTGAGGGTCGGCAAACACCGGCCCTGCACCCGCGGGCTGTAACTCTTCGACGCGTTCCAGGATGGCGTGGGAGAACGGGCCTGCCTGGGTGAGGACCACTTGGAACGTCTCACCGATGACCATCTCGCCCCCATCAGGCGGGAGCAACCCGGACAGCGGCGGCTCGGCCCGCCTTCGTTCGGACATGGCCACGGCGCTTGCTGCGGATTCGGGGGGCGTGGGGAGGAGTGTCATGGCCTGCTCCGAAACGGGGCGGGCGCCGGGACCGCAGGGAGGGGGCCGGATTTCACGGCACACGGCCCGGGAAGAGCGGGATCGTCGCCAGGAGCAGCAGACACAGCAGCGGGAACGTGGCACACCCGGTGAAGTAGCGGCGCCAGAACGAGGGCGCCTCCCCGCCCTCCGGCTCCGCCTGTGCGGCTGGTGATTGGCGTACGGACCAGGCCAGCACGAGGGCGTACGCGGGGATAACGCCGTACAGGAACGCGTTGCGCAGGATCATGGCTGGGGTTCTGGTCGGGGGACGGCCGTGGTGGGGGAGCGGTCAGTGGGTGCTCAGGGGCGTGCCTGTCCCACCCCGGGTCGAGGCCCGGTGTGAGCGTGCGGTGGTCGCGGGTCCCGTCATCTGCTGGTTTCATGGTCGTTTCGGTGAGAGACGTGGGTGTGGTCATGCGCGGGTGAGCCACCGTTCGCGCTCGGTATCGGGAACCTGGGGCCGGGCCCAGGCGGCTTCCTGCCGGGCGAGGGCCGCGTACTGCTGTACGGCCTCGGGGGGCAGCAGCTTCGCGAGGGCCGTACTGGACTGGAAGGCGGTCGCGGCTTGGTCCAGGTCGGCGGGGACGGGCGGGGCCTGGGCGATGCTCAAGGTGGCGGCGTCCGTCCGGCACGGCGGGGGCGGCTCCAGCTGGTGATCCAGGCCGTGGCGGATGGCGGCGACCGCGGCTGCCGTCGCACAGTACGGATTGGCATCAGCGCCAGCGAGGCGTACTTCGAGGCGGAGACTGGCGCCGGACCCGGTGACCCGTACCGCGCAGGTGCGGTTGTCGTGTCCCCAGGTGTAGGTGGAGGGGGCGAAGGCGCTGCTGTAGCGGCGGTAGCTGTTGGTGTTCGGCGCGTACAGCGGTGCGAGGTGCGGCATCAGCTCCAGCAGTCCGGCCACGGCGTGGCGGAGGATGGCGGAGGGGCTGCCGTCCGGGTTGGTCATGCGGGAGCCGGTGTCGTCGGTGAGGGAGAGGTGCAGGTGCAGCCCGCTGCCCACCCCGGTCTGCGGCGCTGCCATCCAGGAGGGCACCAGCTGGAAGGGGGCGGCCACCTCGCGGGCTGCGACTTTCAAGATGGTGTGGCCGTCACACGCCCGCAGCGCCGTGTCGTGGGGGAAGGTCACCTCCACTTGACCGGGTGCACTTTCCAGCTTGACGGCCTGGGTGGGCAGGCCCGCTTGCTTAAGCCGGTGCTGCAGGGACTGGATGTAGTAGAGATCTGTGTGGGGGCTGGCGAGTCCGTAGTCGCGGTCACCGTCCCAGGCCGGGGCCATGGGGTTGCCGTCTTCACTGGCCTGGTAGAGGACGAACTCGGCTTCCAGGCCTACAGCCACCTGCAGGTGGTGCGTGCTTTCCAGACCGTCGAGTTGGTCCCGCAGGAGCTGGCGGGGCGCGAAGGCGATGGCCTGGCCGTCCGGGGTGAGCGCGTCGGCGAGGACGAGCGCGGTGCGTGGCCGCCAGGGCAACAGGCGGATGGTGTCGGTGTCGGGCTGGAGGAGCAGGTCGGGGTAGGTCTCGTCGAAGACGCCGGTCCTGAGCGGTTGCATGTCGACGTCGCATGCCAGCGAGTAGGAGCACATCCGCCACTCGCCGTCGAACGCACCGAGGAACTGGACGGCGTCGTGGGTCTTGCCCTGGAGGCGGCCCTGCAGGTCGGGCGTGAGCAGCAGCACCCACTCCACGTCGCCCGCCTCGACGCGGCGGGCCAGGTCGCTGGACGTCAAGCGGGCCCCCTGGGCCGGGACGTGACCGCGTTCGCGGTTGACGGCTTGGGGCTGGTCGGTGGTGGTCATACGACGTCCTCGCTCAGGCCGGCCATCGGGGAGGTGGCACCGTAGGTGGGGCCGGTGTAGGTGGGGACTTCGTAGTGTTCGCGGCCTTTGAACCGCCACCACACGGCGGCCAGCGTCAGGGCCACGGCCAGTGCGGCCGGTGCGTAGTTGAAGGTGTCCACTGACACCAGTGCGGATTCGGGCTTGGTCAGGGGCAGGCAGAACAGCACGGTGACGCACGCGACCCACCCGACCGCGACGACGCCCACGGGGATGCCCCACCGGCCCAGGTTCCACGGCCCGGGAGTGAACTTCTTCCGGTAGCGGATGCGCAGGTAGATGGGGATGGCGTAGGCGGGGGTGATCCCGATGACGTTGATCGCGGTGACCGCGCCGTAGGCGGTCGGGCTGTAGAGCGAGGGCAGCGCGAGGACCGCAGCGACGCCCACGGCCAGGCCGACCGCCGCGCCGGGCACCTTGGTGCGGCGGGTCAGCCGCTGCCACAGCCGTGGGCCCGGCAGAGCACCGTCGCGGGAGAACGCGAAGATCATGCGGGAGGCGGCGGCGGTCTCCGCGGCGCCGCAGAACAGTTGCGCGCCGATGACCACCAGCAGCAGCGCCTTGGCCCCGAAGGTGCCCAGGGCGTCGAGGAAGATCTGTGCCGGCGGGACTCCGGTCGCGGAGTTGACGGTGCCTTCGTAGTCCTGGATCGCGTAGGACAGGCCCACCAGGAGGACGAACCCGGCGCCCCACGACCAGATGATGGCGCGCATGATGCCGCGCGGCGCTGCCGTGGAGGCATTCTTGGTTTCCTCCGACAGGTGCGCGGAGGCGTCGTAGCCGGAGAAGGTGTACTGGGCGAGCAGCAGACCGATCGCCGCCACATACAGGTTGCTGCTCCAGCCCGTTCCGTTGTGGAAGCTGGTGAACACGGCGTGGGTGGACTGGTGGTGGGTGGGAACCGCGGCCAGGGCGAACACGATGAGCGCGACCCCGGCCAGGTGCCACCACACGCTGATCGTGTTGAGGAGGCTGATCAGACCGACGCCCAGCAGGTTCACCAGGGCATGCAGGGTCAGGATCGCCAGAAAGATCAGGATGAGCTTTCCCGGGGTGGGCTCGAACCCGAACTGGAGGTTGAGGAAGGCGCCGGTGAACTGGGCGGCCCCGTAGTCGATTCCGGCGATCGCGCCCACCAGGCCGAGAAGGTTCAGCCAGCCGGTGTACCAGCCCCAGCGGGGCCCGCCGAGCTGCTGCGCCATGTAGTAGAGGGCGCCGGTGGTGGGGTAGGCGGAGGTCATCTCGGCCAGGCCGGCGCCGACGAACATCACCATCGCGCCCACACCGAGCCAGCCCCACAGCATGACGGACGGGCCGCCGGTGATCAGGCCGAAACCGTACAGGGTCATGCAGCCGGACAGCACCGAGATCACGTTGAAGCTGATCCCGGCGTTGCCGAAGCTCCCCATCCGCCGTGCCAGGACCGGCTTGTAGCCCATCCGCTGCAGGTGTTCGCTGTCGGACAGCGGTGGGTGGGCGTCTCTGGTCGGGTGTAACTGGTGGGACACAGGGCCTCCAGGAAGGGAAGAAGCGGCGATAGGGAGCGGGGCGAACAGGTGCGGGGTCGGTTTATGGGCCGTCTCGGGGACCGACGTCGGCCCCGGTTGGTGCCGGCGGCGCGGGCGCGGGCAGCCCGGGACCGGTGCCGCGTCCGGGTTCGGATGGGTGGCGGTCCGCGTAGGCGAGGCTTTTTGCGCGGGCCTGGCAGAACAGGGTTTCTCCGGTTTGTCCGCGGCCGTCGGCCTGGGCAAGGGCCGTCCATGGCTGCCGTGCGGCGAATTCCTCCATCGCGATGAAGACTTGCGCGGCTCGGACGTGCTGATTTCCGGCCCAGAGCCCCCAGGCGAGGTAGCTCAGATCGGACACGCTCCGCTCCTCGGCGGGCGCCACCGCAAACCAGCTCTCGTACGCCGTGGCCGTGTCATCTTTCAGCGGCTCCTTCGTCCAGGCCCCGCGGTTGAGGGGGTCCGAGGGAATCGGGGAGGGCTGGCGGCGCAGCCGTTCGATCTCCGCATACAGCGGCAGTAACAGCAGCGGAGAGCCGTACGGAGCCAATGACACAGCCGAGCGGGCGAAGTCCACGCCGTAGGCCGGGCTCCTCAGACGCTTCGAGCGCTGGATGAATGCGAGCACGCTGTGAAACGCCTCGCGATTGACGTCGTCCCTGTCCCGCACCGCTTTCAGCAGGCCCCACGGCCCCTCGGGCAGCATGTCCCCCTTCACACCGATACGGTGTTCGGGACGTTGCTGGAAGGGATCAGCCAGCGCGAGGCGCAGCAGGCACAGCCACGGAACCGGGTCCATCGGTTTCCGCACAGCCGCCCACCCCGCCAGAGTCCGCACCTCCGCCTCCATGGCCGTGTGAACCCTGTCGGCTGGCGTGTTCGCCTGGCGGGTGTCAGGAACGGAGCGGGAGCGGTGCGAGTGCACCACCCGTTCGGCCAGCACCCGGGCCCGCATGACATGCGCGTCGTAGCAAGGCGCATCCTGCAGCCACGCCTCCACCGCCCCCGACTCGCGTGCCGCCACCGCCAGCACCTGTGTGCGCGTCGTCCGCAACGCCCACTTGCCCCCGGTCGCGGCCAGAAGTGCGCGCATGTCCCGCCAGCGGCCGAGCTGCACCTCCGGCACCACGCGCCGCAACTCCCCGTCCAGGCCCGCGAGGTGGTAGTTGAGGCGGAACTCCCGAGAGGCAGCGGCCATCACCAGCCCCCCTCCTTGGCCACCGGCCGCGACGGTGACGTCGAGTGACTATGGCACTCGTGCGTGACCACCAGACGCTGAACGTTGCGGAGGCGGTGCCAGACATCGAGGGGAGAGCATCCCTGCGGGATGAACCAACGCGAGCCCGGAGCCCTACGGATCGACAAGACGGCGCACGGCCGGTTGATAGCGCCGAGGCCCTTCCCACGCGCGAAATCGCCTCTGGCGGTCGGTAGTCGGGAAGACCAGGGCTTCAGCCAGGCCCCGCGAGATCTCCGAGACGTCATCGGCCCTCCCCGGCGGGCAGGGCGAGCTCGCACCACACCCTGGTACGCCCGCCGCTGGCGCCGATGCCGAAGGCGTCGCTCGCCGACTCCACCATCAGCAGCCCGCGACCGCTCTCCCCGTCGAGCCCAGCCAAATCATGGCGCAGTTCCCACGGCGGTGCGCAGTTGATCACTTCAATCCGGACCACCTCGGCGCAACGGGTAAGCGCCATGGAGATGGGTGATCCGGCACAGCCGTGCTGAAGCGCGTTGGTGACCAGCTCACTGACCACGAGGGCGCCAGTGTCGGACAGGGCGTCCAGGCCCCATCCCGACAGCAGCTCCCGACAGATTCCCCGGCAGCATCTGGGCCACTTGCGGTCTTGCGGAGTCAAGGCATCCTCGCCCTGACGCGTGAAGCAGACCTCGGCGCCCGGCAGCGGCCTTGCCCATACATCCGCTATCGACGGCTCGCGCGGCAGGGACGCGGTGGGGGAGCGGTCGGTAGCGGCGGCGGTCACAGTCACGAGCCGTACCTTTCGTGGATTCCGGGACACAACGGCGCCGACCTTCCAGCAAAGGAAGGAAGGCTTGAGCAGGTCATCTCATGGGGGAGCGCAGAATGAGGCAGGTCAAGAGGCCGAGGTCTCGGCGGGCGCGGAACTCCCATCCCGCACACAGGCGTGCGATGGCCTCCCGGGGTAGCTGGCCCCGCACCAGGGCTCCGGCATCACCAAATGCGACACCCAGGTACAGGCAGCCCCCAGGGCGCAGCCAGCGGCCGCGCACCTCATGAAGCCACGCCTCGGGGTCGGTGAGGAACGGCAGGAGGAGACGGGCCGCCACCAGGTCACATCCCCCGGCAGGCATCCCGGGCGGCGGCCCGGCCTCCAAATCGTGCTGCTGGTAGGTGAGTCCGAGACCATGTCCGTGAGCTCTGGCCAGATCCAGGGAGACGACGGAGGTGTCCAGGCCCGTGACGCGGTAGCCGAAGTCGCGAAGCCGACGGCTCAAGCCGCCCGTCCCACAGCCCGCATCCACCGCAGTCCCCGCCCGGTGATACGCCGCATGGGAGGCGAAGAACGCGAGCTCGCGCTCACTGACCGGAACTGACCGGAGCCCCTCGGCTGCCCAGGCGTCCCAGACCAGCGGCGAAGTTCGCCGGCCCACCAGACGATGACCAAGGTGCTGGTACTGCTCTGGCAGGCGAGCAAGGCGACCCTGCCCGGCCTCCGCCAGAGTGGACACGGCAGAAAGTGAGGGCAGGCTCATGACAGCGCCGCCTTCCCGAAGGTCACCGGCAACGGATCCTCGGAGCTCAGCATGCCTGCCTGATGGCCGCGCAACACGGCGTGCTCCGCGTTCCCCGCGTCGAGGCTGGCGCACAACAGCATCAGCAGTTCGCGCACCTCGGTCCGGGTCACCGCGCCGCAGCTCTTGTCGGCGTACTCCACCAGTCCCAATCCAGCGGCGAGGGCCCGGAGCAGGTCGAGCTGGAAGACCGGCAGTATGGGCGTCATGCTCTGCCGGACGGGCACCACCCGCAGGCTTACGGCCAGGTGCACGATGCGGGTCCACCGGATTCTCTCCCCGCCACTCAACGAGCAACCCAGCTCCGCCACACACCGCCAGGCAGCCGGTTCGCTCCGACACAACCCTGTGTCCGCCAAGGCACGGGCGTCACGGCCCTGCGCCACCAGCGTCAGGACACGCCGCTCGTGGGAGGCGAAGAGGGGGGCTGTGCCGGCCGTCCCACCCTCCTGGGAGTGCGTGCTGTCCTTCGCGTCAGAGGCGCCGGGTGCGCGCGGCATCACCTTCACCGCTCTGCGCTCCCCACAACTTCGTGGGCAGCGAGGGTGTTGATGAGAGCGTGCCGCCGGGCTTGCCCCCAAGCAGCCTCACCACGGAGAAGCGGCGTGGCCGTCGCAGCCGGCGCGGGCGCGGCAGCAGCGTCGGCCAGCGCCAAGCGGCGCAACCGGTCGGCTGCGGTGTGGCGCGGCGTGCTCACGACGCCGCGCCCTGCTGCGGGTACAGCACGCGCCCGAGCTCGGCGTGGAGCACGGCAGCCTCGTCGGCCGACAGGATGAGCGGGAGCTCTTCGGCGTCCCGGGCATCGTGCAGGATCTCCAGCGGTACCGCGATCCGCCCGGCGTGAGTGTGATGTACCGATCGACTACCGATACGCCGGAGGCGTAAGCCAGGGAGGGTCTTGGCGAGGGTAAGGTTGTGACGTGTCGTCATGACACGTCAACGTAGGGGCACTTGCCGGGATCAGCCTTGAAAAAATTTCAAGGCTGATCCCAGTTCAGGGTAGCGATCCGGTCAGGCCGCGATACCGATGTGCGCGGCAATGACCCGCAGGTCCTCCCGGAAGATGGGCCGCTCCCGCTTGAGGAGATCTGTGACTGCCTCCCTGACCAGGGGGGAGAACATGATCTCCTCGGGTGACTGCTTGCAGAGCTTTCCCAGGACGTGCACGGTGGCGTAGTCGTCGCGCGTGATCCTTGTGCAGTTCACGACCTCGATCAGATACCGAGTCCGCCGTTCAAGGGGCAGCGCCGGGTTGACATCAACATTGTCTGCGAGACGCAGTGCCTCGCTGGCGTTGCCTTCCTCAGCCATCAGATGCACTTCGTGCATCGCCACGTTGGTCACGCCGAATGACGTGTGCCAGTCGTTGCGGTCCGAGGCGATCCGCTGCGCTGCCCTTTGAGCCCCTCGGTAGAGGTCCCACGCCACAGGTCCTTTGGTCGCCCGGACGGCGGCCACTGCAGCCTGCAAGTGCAGCGCGCCGTAGGCAGACCAGTGCTCCACAGGGGCGTCTTCGCCGGGGGCGCAGCTGGCGATCGTCTGCCGCGTCAGCTCCAGACTGTCGTGCACCTCTCCCGTCGAAGTGAGCACGCAGGCGAGGTTCCAGGCCGCAGCCGCCATCAACGCAGGATCTGCGGCCTGGTCTGCGAGCGCCAGGCCGCGGTCGGCAGCGATGCGGGCGAGGGTCGGCTCGCCGACCCGGCGCAGCCAGACCTGGTGGAGGCTGTAGAGGCTGATGAGCTGGCGGAGCGCAACCCGCTCCTCCTCGCCGCTGGCGTCGCGAAGGGCAGCATGCCCGAGGCGCAACAGCCGGGGAAGCCTCTCGCCGACATCGCGGTACCGGTCCCTGGCCTGCGTCTCGTAGACGGTCCAGGCGTCAGCGACGGACTCCTGGAGGGCGGCGACGCTCACCGCGCCGATGGTGCTGGGCAGCAGGGAGGACGGCAGTGCCAGCGCGCTTCGGATGGCTGGTACGTGACTGTGCTCGTTGTTCAACCCGTTGCTGGCACCGGACAGAAACCCGCCCGTGAGGTCTTCGATGGCGCACCGCAGGACGCGGGTAAGCGCGATGAGAACGGAGAGGCGATCGATGGGGATCTGGTCGTGTTCGACCTTGAAGACCCAGTTCTCTGTCCGTCCGATGAGCTCACCGAGCTGCTTCTGCGACTTCCCTTGTCGTTCCCGGTAATACTTGACCCGCTGGCCGATTGTGAACAACTCGCTTGGATTCAGCATGAATTGACCGATCTCCGCGTGGCTAGGCACTCACAAGGAGCGTATGCCCTTCCTCGGCTACGAGGGCAATACTGGAAGCCTCTCCGTTTGGGGAGGGCACTCCACGGTCCCCTGCCACATGCGGCAGGGGCCCCGCTGTCCTCGCCTCGCCACCACTCTTTTGAGGAGCCTCCTTGTCCACCCTCCGCGGATTGATCCTCGACTTCGGCGGCGTCCTCACCACACGCATGAGGCTCAACGGACAGGCATTCGAGCGCTCCGAAGGTCTCACTCCTGGTGCGTACTTTCATGCGCTCGACGAGCATCCCGACGGTGTCCGCGTCTACACCGAGCTCGAAGTCGGCCAAGCCACTCAGGAGGACTGGAACCAGGTCATCGGCGGGATCCTCGAAATCGATCCGACGGACCTGATGCGGCGCGCGCTGGCGAACCTGCGGCCGGAGCCGGCCATTGTGGCGGCGGCCAGGCGAGCCAAGGACTCGGGGGTGAAGATTGCGATGCTTTCGAACAGCTTCGGCTTGGTCCCCTTCAACCCCTACAAGGAGCTGGGGATGTGGGACGGGCCCGATGGCCTCTTCGACGCCGTGATCCTCTCCGAGCACGTGGGGGTCAGGAAGCCCGCACCAGCCATCTACCAGCGAGCGCTTGACGCCCTGGAGCTGACCGGTCCGGAGTGTGTCTTCGTCGACGATCACGCTGAGAATCTCCCGCCCGCCCAAGCCCTCGGCATCCACACCATCCACCACACGACCGAACCCGAGGCCACAGCAGCCAAGCTCGACATCCTCCTGGCTGAGGGGGCGGTGTGGCCATCCTGCGAAAGGAACTGATCGGCGGTCGGGCCGGGGCGGGGACGGTCAAGCGGCGAAGGCGACATAGGTTGCGGTGGTGAGGCCGGAGAAGGTGATGAGCTGGCGGGGCTTGAGACAGGTGAAGGCCGCGTGCATTCCGATGCCGACGAGGACGGCGTACGGCATCGTCTGCTCGATGAGCAGCGCGGGCGGCAGCGCGATCTCCGTTGCGATGGCGACGACAGCGACCGCGCGCAGCGGCGGATGTCCTGCGCGGTGAGCTGGCCCGCGTGGCGGCGGACGAGGCCGGGAATCGCGTGCTGCCGTCGGTAGGGAAGCTGGTCCCTGACCTGGGTGTAGGTGTGGATCCACTGGGCGAGGTAGAGGCCGGTGCGGAACTGGGGGGGAGCGGAGCTTGTGCCAGGCGCTGTTCCAGTAAATGTCGATAGTGATCAGCACGAGGAGGCATTGCGCCCAGGTGTTCGCCGTGCTCAGGCCGTGATGGATGTGCAGGCCGTGGCCGATGTCACCGGCGAGCAGGAGGCAGCATCCGGTCAGCAGGGTGTAGCGGACGGCGTTGGGGCTCTTGAGGTAGAGCAGTTCCATGGCGGCGCCGGCCAGGACCAGCAGCAGTGACAGCCGGGGGGCGAGTCCGGCGGCCAGGGCCACGGCGGCGGTGGTGCGGATGAGCAGGGCAGGCCTGTACCCGGTCGCGAGGAGTCGGGCACGTGCGGGGCCGAAGCGTTGTTCGGCGAGGTGGAGGCTGAGCGAGCCGGGGGAGAAGCGGTGCCATCCGCCCTGGCCGAGAGAGAGGGCGAAGCGGGCGGTGAGGACGGCGCCGAAGAGGATGCGGAACCACTGGAGCCGGCCGGGGTCGGTGGGGTGCTGGAAACCGGTAGCGACCGCGTCATAGAACCACACGGCCCTCTCTCACCTCCACGGGCTGCTCGCCGCGGGCGGACAGGACGTGGCCGTGTCCGTCGATCTGGTCGTACCGGCCGCTGTGGGTGAGGTGGTCGAGGATCGTCTGGAGCTGGGGCGGTCCGAGGATGAAGCTGCCTGGGGAGAGGTAGTCGTAGACGTTCACGGGCTCGGTGCGGCCGTCCTTGGTGGTGCCGGTGAGCGTGATGATCGTGAAAGTGGCCCGGCAGAACATCTTCCAGCGCAGCCAGCGGCCGGGCAGGGGGGTGAAGCCGGTGATCATCCACGCCACCAGGCCGAGGGTGACGGCGATCTGGACAGCGGACAGCACGGATGTGGGCATGGGCAGGAACCTCCGAGTGGGGAGGGTGAAGGTGGGGAGGGGGCGGCCCGCGAAGGTGGGGCGCCGGGGAGTCAGCGCTCGGGTTTGGGGGGCCTCTGCATCAGCGCGGCCGCAGCCTGGCCGAGAGTGACCTTCTCATGCAGCAGGGCGGAGATGACGTCCGTGATCGGCATCTCGACATCGTGGGCGTGGGCCAGGGCGAGGATCGCCTCCGCGCTCTTGACGCCCTCGGTGGTCTGGCGGGTGGCGGCGGTGGCCTCGGCCATGGTCAGGCCGTGGCCGAGGTGGGTGCCGAAAGTGCGATTTCGCGACAGGGGGGAGGAGCATGTGGCCACGAGGTCGCCCAGGCCGGCGAGCCCGGCGAGGGTGGCCGGGTGGGCGCCCATGGCCACGGCGAGCCGGGTGGTCTCCGCGAGTCCCCGGGTGATGAGCATGGCCTGCGCGTTGTGGCCCATGCCCATGCCCGACGCGATGCCGACCGCGAGGGCGATGACGTTTTTCACGGCGCCGCCCAGCTCGCAACCGGTCACGTCGGTGCTGGTGTAGGGGCGGAAGTAGGTGGTGTGGCACGCGTGCTGGACGCGGTGAGCGGCGGCCTCGTCGGGGCAGGCGACGGTGGCGGCGGCGGGCTGGCCCTCCATGATCTCGCGGGCCAGGTTCGGGCCGGAGAGCACGGCGACGCGGTCGGCGGGGATACCGGTCACCTCGGTGATGACCTGGCTCGCCCGCAGGCCGGAGCCGATCTCGATGCCCTTCATCAGCGACACGATCACGGTGTCCGGGCCGATGTGCGGGGCCCAGGCGGCGAGGCTCTCCCGCAGGGACTGCGCGGGAATGGACAGCACGAGGAAGTCCGCGCCGTCCAGCGCGGCAGCCGGATCGGTGGTGGCCGTCAGGTTGTGGGGCAGCTCGACGTCGGAGAAGTATCCGGGGTTGCGGTGCGAGGTGTTGATCGCGTCGGCGATCTCGCTGCGCCGGGCGTGCATGATCACGCTGCTGCCGGCGTCCGCCATGATCTTGCCCATGGCGGTGCCCCAGGACCCGGCCGAGAACACCGCCGCACGGACGTGGTGCTGGCTCACTGCTGCGGGGTCCTCTCGCTGGACGCGGGCCTGTCGCTGGGCTGGGCCATCCTAGCGGCCGCCCCCGCTCCTGCCGGGGCGGCTGGGATGCGCCGCAGCGTCAGCAGGACGGCCCGCCGGCCGCGCAGGGTGGGACGCACCTGCCGCGCCTCGCCGAGCATGAGCTCGGCCGGGCCCTCGCCCAGCTCACGCCGCAGCTGATCGGCGTGGGCGATCCACAGCCGGTAGAGCCGCTCCCACATCGCGGGCTCGCCGGGCCGCTCATCCACGTGCTCCTGCGTCAGACCGGCGGCATCGACCTGCTCGTGCCACGCCGGTTCCGCGCCGCGCCTGAGCGCGCGGGTCACGACCAGACGGCCCCCCGGGGCCAGGACGCGGCCGAGCTCGCGCAGCGCCGCCCCGCGGTCGGCGGCGCGGCCCAGAACGTCCACGCACACGATGGCGTGGGCGCAGCCGTCGGGCAGGCCGGTGTTCTCCAGCTCGGCGACGCGGAAGACGGCACGGTCGGCTGTGTCACCGAGGAAGTGGGCGCGGCGGGCGGCGGCTTGGGCGACGGCGACCGGGGAGAGGTCGAAGCCGTCCAGGCGCACGTCGAGGGCGCGGGCCAGCCACAGGCCGATGCCGCCGGCGCCGCATCCGGCGTCCACGAGGAGCTGGCCGGGAACCATTCGCAGACGCGAGGTCAGCAGCCCCAGCAAAGGCCAGTCGCAGGAACTGGAGGCGGCGACCTCCACCGGATAGTCCTCACCCATCGCCTCGGCGTACAGGCGGGCGACCAGAGCGGTGCGGGCGCGAGCACAGTGGAAGGCGTCGTACTGGGCCGAGCGCCCAGGGGACGTCGCGGGTGCGGTGGTGGTGTTCATCGGGGCATTGCCCTCCTGATCCGGGAGCGGGTGCCGGGGCAGATGACCTGCACGGCGTGGACGGGGCTGTCCGGGGCGGACAGGTCCAGGGCCACCGGCTCGTACCCGGTGACGTGCGCAATCTGCTCGGCCACGGCCCTGGCCTGGGCGGCGAAGCCTCCGCCGGCCGCAGCGAAGCGGGCTGTCGCCTGCGGCCATGACGCGTGCCCGACGGTCTGCGGCGGGCGCCGGGGTGAGCTGTTGAAGCTCCCCGGGTTGCTGGGGAGGTCGTCCCGGGTCCCGGCGATGGCGGTGAGCCGGGACTGCGCGGCTTCGGTCAGCGCCCGGGTCAGCGCGATCCCCGGGAGGCTGTGGCAGCCGCCCCCGGCGAACGTGACCGGGTAATCCTCCGACCACAGGTGGGCCACGCACACCGGCAGCCCGTACGGGCCGTCCACCAGCGCGATCTCCAGGCCCATGCCCGCGGCCGCCAGCCGGGCGATCACCTCCCGGCCGTGCGGGTCATCGACCGTGCAGGGGTCGATCAGCGTGCGCCGCCCGCCCGCCTGCCCGTCCCGGAACAGCACGTCGCGCTCCACCACCTCGAACAGACCGTGCAGCAGCGCCTCGTCCCGGCTGTTGCCGCACGCCAGGCCGGTGCTCGTCGCGCGCAGCAGATCCGGGCTCCACTGGGGCCGCTGCACCCGGCGGCGAACCAGATCGCACGGCAGCAGCGCCCTCTCCCCGCCCAGCAGGCCGGTCCCGGGCGTCCACTCCCACACCATGCGGGACAAGGTGCGCTCCGGGTAGGGGACGGTCATCGCCAGCGCCGCCACGGGGCAGTTGGGGGCGACCTCGGCAGCCGGGCCGTACGCGGCGACGGGCAGCGGCTGCTCGACGTGCCACAGCTCGATCGCCTCCATCACCGCCGACAGCCTGGCCAGCAGGGGTGTAGCGCCCTTGCCCTGCGATGTGCTCAGGGTCAGCGAAGCGGGCCGGATCGCCGTGAAGACCGGAAGCCCGATGCAGTCCAGGCCGGTCAGGTCCGCGACCCGCGTGATCCCGAAGTGCGCCAGCCGCCCGGCCAGCGCCTGCCACGTCTGCTGCGGCGTCCGGGCGCGCACCGTCCCCGGCAGCGCCACCAGCTCCTCAACACCCACCATGAGCCGCCTTCGCATTCGTCCTCTCGGTCTCTTCCAGGAACCCGGGCACGAGCGGCTTGGCCGCCTCGACCGCACGCGCCCCGCAGACCAGACCGCGCGCGGACGCCTCCGCGTCCAACTCCCGCTCAGTACACCGCCACACCCGCAGCAGGAGACCGCGGGTCACCTCGCTGCGTACCGCCGCCGTGGAGAAGCCGGGCCTGCTGCGGCAGGCCCACGCGAGAGCATCTGCATACCGGGCGACCGCCTGCCGGTCCTGCGCGCTCTCGCCTGCCAGCAGCAGCGCTACGGTCGGCTCGTCTCTCAGGTCGACCGGCGGGTGGAACACGCGATGGGCGGGCAGTTCCCCGCCGCTCACCCGAGCCAGCCGCTCCGCCAGCGCCATCCCCGGCCCGCCGTCGGCGGGATGCCACGAGAGGTGGTCGAGGTAGGCCGCCCACCTCTCACCGAACGCCGGGTCGAACACCTGCTGGTAGACTAGACGGTCCTCGGTGGACAGCACCAAACCGTCCACCCGCTCGCGCGCAAAGGCGTTGGACCAGCGGCGGAAATAGGCCGTCTCCCACATGGGCGGCTCGACAACAACCCCGTCCCTCCTCGCGGCGCCACCGAGCGCGGCACGTACAGCGGCGAGCGCGTCGACGCGCTTGAGGTCGCCGAAGTGCCCGTCCTGCCGGCGCTGCTCGGCCAGCCACCCGGCGAACGCCGGCTCGCCCTGGCGGCGGCAGACCTCCCGCACTGCAGCCCACGTGCGCTGCGGGTAGAAGACCGCGCGCAGTGCCGCCAGGAGCTCGGCAGCCCGCTCAACGTCGAGGATCCCCGCCGACTGGGCGAGTTCCAGGACGTGCCGGAGGTTGACCACCGGCCAGGTCAGCGCATCCCACGCACCGTCCGGGGCCTGCCCGACCGCCACCTCGTCGTCGCCGTCGATGTACCCGCGCAGGTACGCGGTGTAGATGCTGCCGACGCCGAGCATCCCATACGGCGCCAGTTCGGCAGCCCGCAGAGCGCCGATACTCGCCGCCCCGACCACCCCCACACCCCGGCCCATCACGGCGAGGATCTCTTTGTGCCGCAGCGCAGGCGCCTGGTGATACACCCCGTCGATGAGCACCACCGTGTCACCGCCGCCGATCGCGGGGTCGAACAGGTCACCGTGCTGTGCTGGCGGCCGCAGCCGCAGGCCCGGCGCGGCGAGCTGCGGCTCGGACCTCGCCAGCGTCGGCCCGACGAACACGTGAATCACTGCACCCTCCAGACAGGGCAAGCGGGGAGGAGCGCCCCTCCCCCCGGACCCCGACGGGACCGACGAGAGGGACGCCACGGTCAGAACGCTGACGCGAGAGGCAACTACTCCTCGTCCTCCACGTCGACGGCGACCACCACGGCCCCGGTGATCTCCTCGACCCCCTCCAACGACGCCGAGGCGCTGGCGGCGATACCGGACTTGGACTGCTCCATGGGTCTACTCCTCTTGCCGATTCCGACAGTGCGGGCCAGCTGCCCGCACCGGTGGTGCCGCGGGCCAGGAGCCCGCCTGCCCGACCCCGGCCGGGGCGGGAAGTCTCGGTGTTCAGCCCTGGGCGAGAGTGCGGTGGTCGGCGACGATCCACTCCGTGCCACCTCCCTCTGGGCGCAGGAAGACTGCGCCGGGAGTGACGCTCCCGGTGGCGTCTTCCCCCGCGCCGATGAACTGCACGGTGCCCCGGCGGCGGTGACCACCGGCGTTGACGACCACCGCGCCCTCACCCAGCCAGTCAGGCAGGACCTGGGGAGAGACGACTCGGTGTGCGCTGCTCATGACGCAACCTCCGTGTTCGGGCTCCCGCAAGGGTGAACCTGCCAAGACCGCCACGGAGGGGCATCCTGGGGGGCATCATGTGGCCATGCCGATCGGACAGTTGATCCGTGATCTGCGCATCCTCAAGCAATGGACACAGACCCAGCTCGCCGAGCAGTTAGCCGTGTGCGCAGGTGACCCCACCGGAGCGCCAGGCCGGGACGCGGTCAAGCGGTGGGAGACGGGCAAGGTCATCCCCGGCAAGCACTGGATCGCGCACTTGTCCCACGTAGTGGGCGTCCCTGTCGCACAGTTGGAGGCGGAGGCTACCCTCGACCGCGTGAACCGACGAGCCTTCCTCGGGCTGTCCACCCTGGCCGTCACGCACGGCGCCATGGCCTCGGAGATGGCCGCCAGCATCGCTGGCCGCGACCCGGGCCCCCTGGCCCGCGTCCAGACCACACACGGCGCGGACATCGTCACCGCGTCGCTGCTGACGGACAAGGCATCCACCGCGACCCTGCGCCGGTGGATGCTCGACGGCGACGCACCGATCCTGCGCGTCAACGCCGCGGGCATCCTCGCCAAACTGCCAGGCCAGGGACAGGCCGACCATGTCGCCCGCGTCCTGGCCCACGACGACGAGGTCTGCCACCTCTACCTGACGGCCGTGGCCTCCCGCGTCTGCGCCGTGGACTGGACGACAGCCGGTCGCATCGCCTCCCAGCCCGCCTCGTACGCCCACCGCGCGGACTTCCTCGCCACCCGCTTCGCCAGGGAGGCCCTCAACCCCCGCGACTCTGGCGCCCGCTGGTGCTCTTCAGTCATGCTGCGGGAACTGAGCCCCATGATCGGACGGAGTCCCGCGTGATCGTCTTTGAAGTCCCCCAGGGCGAGCTCGTCAACGAGCTGAACCGCCAGGCCGCCGAGGCCGGCATCACCGAGGCGGCGATCGTCTCCCTGATCGGGGCCGCCGACTCCTTCACCGTCTCGACCATGCCCGAAGGCGACCCACTCAAGGACACCATCACCAAGTACGACCTGCCCGGCGAGATGACCGGCACCGGCGAGATCCGCAACGGCTTCGTCCACCTCCACGTCGTCATGGGTGTCGAAGGCGACCGCGCCATCGCCGGACACCTCCACGAGGCGGTCATCGGCACCCACTTCGCCCGCGCGTACGTCATCCCCACCACCTGACCGGCCCACCGGGCGAATGCGCCACAGTCGGCCACCGGCGTGCCGTCACAAGATGTCGGCCCGCCGTCTACTGGGAGTAGTAGGCCTTGATGCTGACCGCCGGTCCCCGGGAGTTGTCTGCCACGGCGGTGGCCGCTGCTCCCGTCACTTCGATGGTGGTGGTGCTGTGGGAGGGGATGCGGGTGAGGCTCCCGATGGGGGTGACGGAGACGGCTTGCTGGCTCTGGCCCTCGGGCGGCTGGTCGTAGACTATGTAGGAGACCCGGACATAGACCGGCCACGCGTTGGGGTTGGTCAGGCGGACCTTGGAGAACCGTTCGAACCGGGATATCTCACGGCCCGCGTCGTCCAGCGCCTGCGTGGTGACCGGCTCACGGCCCGCTACCACCCGGCGATCCGCCGCCACGACCTTGTCCACCCTCACCCGGACGTCGGCCACCTCGTGCTCCCCGGGCCCGGAGAACCGCAGAATGTCCAGGCCGTAGCCGTAGGGGGACACCAGCGCTCCGCGGTCACTGCCATAGACAGTGGTGACCTTGACCTTCGGCATCGGCTGGTGTGCCCGGTCCAGCGCGGTGAACGACAGGAGCGTGACGACGGACTGGCGATAGGTGTTGTGGATCGCCAGGGTCTGGTTGATCGTTTCGTCCCCGCTGGAGATCCCGGTGTAGGAGAACGACAGATCGCTCGACGTCGGCCCGTACTCCCGGCCGACCTCAGCCTGCAGCCCGCACCCCGCGGTCAGCACGCTCATGACAGCCACCGCCCCAGCGGCAACTGCCGTTCTGTGTCTGAATTCCGATATTCCATGCATGTTCCGCCCCCTGGTGATGACTTGCTGGGTGCAACCTGAGCACAGTTCCCCCGCGGCTGGCAAAGGCCTTGGGTGCGGATCCGTACCCATCGCAAATGACGGCACCGGTGCAGATGAGCCGCCCAGGCCGACGCCGGCCGAGGAACCGCGGACTCTCGGCAGCGAAAGAAGGTGGTCCCTGCCGACGGCTACCGAGTGTCGGCAAAGGGGCGGCAGCTACCTACCGGGCACGAACGGGCCGTACACGAGATGGCCACCGGCGCCCGCGAGGGGGCCCTGTTCACCGACGACGTTCGCTGCCCGGTCTTCGTCGAGGACCTCGCCGCCGCCCTGCTGGAACTCGCCGCGGGCGAGGCGGCCGGCATCCGGCACCTGGCCGGGGCCGACGCGGTCAGCCGCCACGTTCCCTGTCAAGTTCATCTGTTCGCATTCTGTGGAGTGCTCTGAGGATCCGAGACGCTGTGACTGATTCCCAATCGTCGTTGTCAAGCAGTCGTAGGGTTGTGCGGGAGAGCGAACTCGCGGTCAGGGACGTGCGTCTTGGTGGTCCTCAGTGCTGACGCCGAGGGCGGCTCGGGCCACCGCCAGGCGCTCCCTGGACTCGGATATCCACCCTTCACCTGGTGTTCGACTGCCTTCAGTGGCACGACATCGACGTGGAGGACCCGGACGGGACGGTGCGCCGCCGGCCCGATGTAAAAGGTCCGCCGGCGGCACAAACTCCCGCTCCATCCCAGCGACGCCCAGGTCATCACCTGCCAGCAGGACCACCTGCGGCGCCATTCCCCGCACCTGTTCCATGAAGACGGACGGCCCCGCTCGACCTGCATGGTGCTGTTTCCCACCCCGCGCCGCTCCCGCGCCAACGCGCTCGGCGAGCGGCCCTACGACAGCAGCACGATCGGTTACTGGCTTCAGACCTGGCTCGACCAGTTCGCAGTGACCGACGAACAAGGCAAGCCCTTCGACCCGGCACGGGTGCTCCCCTACGCCTTCCGGCACACCTATGCCCAGCTCCGCGCCGACGCCGGCGTCCCGCTCGACATCCTGCAAGTCCTCATGGCCCACCAGGACCCCTCCACCACCCAGGTCTACTACCGGCCCTCGCACCCCCGGCGGGTGGAAGCGGTGCGCGCCATCGCCGCCAAGTACCAGTTCGACCTCACCGGCGGCCGGATCCGCGCCCGCATCCCCGACGACGACATGGCCGACCGGATCCGCGCGGGCGTAGGCTCGGTGCCCGTCCCCGCGGGGCGCTGCCACGAGATGAACAACGTCCGCGCCGACGGGCACGGCTGCCCGGTGTACAACCGCTGCTTCTCCTGCACCTTCTACACCACCGACTTCACCCACCTGCCCGAGCTGCGCCAATTGCGCGCCGGGAAGGCGGAGCAGCTCGCTGCGCTGGAGAGCGCCTACGGCGGCGTGCTTACCGCGGGACCGTTGAGCGCGGCGAGCCTGGAGCTGCTGCGCCAGGAGGTTCAGCAGATCGACGAACGCGTCGGCAAATGCGAAGCCGACATCAGCTCATGCTGTTGGAACAGAACGCCGCCCTGCAACGGACCCTTCACGAGATCCAGAACGAGCTACGCACGCTACGCGCCAACGACCTGGGTGCCCGCCTCCGCGACGGCATGAACGCCCCCTCGCCGCGGGACTCGGAGATGGAGGAACTGCGCGCGCAACGAGACGCAGCACTCGCAACCGGCCGTCAAGCAGAGACTGCCATGCAGGCACTCCGTAACGTCAACCAGCGGCTGATGGTCGAGAACGGCCGGTTGATCGCCGCGGATACTGCAGAGCCCCTGATCAATCAGTAGATGCCTGTCAGGCACGGTTCGCTGCGGGCTACTTACCTCCCACGCGCCTGTCGCATCTCTCGCACCCAAGGTAGTGCTGACAGCGTGGACGAGGTTCCGGTTCACGGGCATCGAGCACCTGGAGTTTGACCTGTAGCAGCACCCCGACGGAGGTTCCAGAACGTCGCCCCCGCCCACCACCTGCGCGGCACCGTCGTCTACCTGCTGGAACAGCGTCACGCCGACTGCGCCCTGTCGGCCAAGGGCAACCAGGCGGCCCCGCTCGCCTGGGTCCACGCAGCTCTGCCACCCGCGGTCCCCGAAGCGGAGGAGCACGTCCAAACCGAGCGTTCCCGGTCGGATCATCCGCTCGTCGGTCTGGACCGCCCCGCTACCTGATCAACTGACTTTGACGCTGCGCTGGGGGCACATGGCCGAATTCCGCGATTCGGCTATTCATTCGAGACGGCGGATGGCGAAGTGGAGCGGGCTGCGGGCAGCGGGCAGCGGGCTCGGTCGTCTACAAATGCGCATACCGAATCGGTTCTCCGAACGGCCCTTCGATCAGGTGTCCGCTTTCGGCGGCCCGTAAAATACCTGAATCCCCGCACATAAAAGTGCGTTTGACGGGCGAGAGGTGACCATTTCCAGGGTCCTGGTCGGTATTTTCCAGACGTTAAGGCCGGATGACTGTGCCACACGCACGTTCCGTATTGATGTTTCCGTGCCCCACGCCTACTTTATTTTCCGTAACGGCACAGGGGCCCCGTATTTCCGCGGGCGCCTCAACTAACCGTGTCCACAGGCGGGGGTCACCCATGGCGCTGACGGTCGACGAACTGGTTGCACTGTTCCCGGCGGGGGGTGCGGGGACGTTCGAGTTCGATACCGGGCGGCTCGGGCTGAGCGGCGAGGCCGAGTCCCTGGAGCACCTGCCGAGCGGCGTTCTGACCCTCACTGAGGCGACTGCCGACAGCGCTGCTCTGACGGTGACCGGCAAAGTCACTTTGGCCGGTGAGGAGATGCCGGCCACCGCCCGGTTCTTCGCCACCGGCACGGCGGTCAACGCGCTGCTCTTCGAGGCGAGCCCGGCGACCTGGCTGCTCCAGACAGCCGTCGCCCGCGTCGACCTGTCCGGACTGTCCGGCGGCCGGTCACTGCGGGTCCTGCTGGCCGCCGGCCAGGCCGCGGCCGCGGCCGGACGGTGCCCCGGCACCGGGCCCTGGGTGGGCTTCCAGCTCGGCGGGGCGGTCGCCGACCCGCTGGAGTTCCGCGCCGAACTGCGCAAGGAGTCCATCGGCACGGCCCAGCCCCTCGACGGACCGCCGCTGCTGATCACCCCGCTGCTCGAAGCCCTCGGCGAGTACGGCGTCGAACTGCCCGGACCGCTGGTCGACTGGCTGGAGCGGGTCCAGCTGCACCAGCACCCGATGGGCAAGATGGACAACCTGATGGTCACCGCCGAAGCGCCGGTGGACCACGGCACCGGCGCGAACCCAGTGGAACTGCTGGTGCTGCGGACCACGGCGCTCGGCCGCACCGATCAGGAGGGCAAACCCAAGGCCACCACCGTCGCCATGGTCCGGGTCCGCACGGACTGGGACGGTTCCGGGCTGCCGGTGGTCGGGCCCATGATCGGCAACGGGCTGCTGTCCCTGCCCGCGCTCCAGATCATGTACGTCTCCGAGAACCTCAACGCCGAAGACGTCATCAAGATCAACCGGGTCATCACGGAGTACAACCTCGGCCCGCTCCAGCAGTTGCCGGTGGTGAACGAAGCGGCAGGAGTCCCGCTGGGCAAGAATGTGAGTGCGGCGGTCCACCTCGCGGTCATGGGCAATCCGACCCCGGCACTGGTGATCACCGTCCCGCCGAAATTCGGACCGGATCCGCAGAGCCCGGACAAGCCGGGGCTCGAATACGAGTTCGTCATCGGCAAGCAGTTCGGGCCGGTTTACCTCTCCGCGATCGTGTTCCGTTACGACCTTAAAAAAGGTTTGCTGATCGAGCTCCAGGGCCAGGTCACGGTCGGTTCTCTCACCTGGCAGGTCGCCGGGCTCGGCTTCTACGTCGGCATGAGCGGCGGCTTCCCGCTGCTGCCCTTCCTGCACGGCATGAACATCGAAGCCACCGCCGCCGACGGGCTCATCGGCCTCAAGGGCGGCCTGCTCAACAAGACACCCGACGACCCCACCCTCGACTTCGAACTCGCCGGACTGATCCTGGTCCAGGCGATGGCGGTCGAACTCGGCGCCCAGGCCGTGTGGGCGCGCAGCGTCGAAGGCTGGCACTCGGTCTTCATCTACGGCGAGGTCTCCCTCCTCGGCGGCGCCTCAGTCTTCGGCCCGCCGCCCTTCACCGTCACCGGCTTCTCCGCCGGATTCGGGATCAACAGCTCCTTCAAGAAGGTCCCCACCGGCGCCGAGCTCGCCGAATTCCCGCTGGTGGCACGGCTGGACGCGGCTCAAGCGCTGCCCGGGGACCCCGCCCCGACGCCGTACACCCCCGAGGACGCGCTCAAGGCCCTCACCGGACCCACCGGCTGGATCCGCCCCACCGAGGGCCAGTACTGGATCGCCGCCGGAGTGAAGTTCACCAGCTTCGGCTTCATCGAGACCAAAGCCCTCGCCGTCATCGAACTCGGCGACTCCGTCAAGGCCATGCTGCTCGGCCGTACCTCCGTCAGCCTGCCGCGCACCCTCAACCCGAACGCCCGGGCCATCGCCAAGGTGAACATCGGCCTGAGCCTCGGCTTCAGCTCCGCCGAGCACTGCCTGTCCATGGACGTGGCCCTGCTGCCCGGCAGCTATGTGCTCGATCCGTCGATCGAACTCACCGGTGGCATCGCCGTCTACGTCTGGACCGGCGGAGACCGCGCCGGGGACTTCGCCATCAGCCTCGGCGGCTACCACCCCGACTACAACGTCCCCACGCACTACCCCCGGCCCAAGCGACTCGGGTTCGTGTGGTCCCCGGCCAACGACATCACCGTGCGGGCCGAGGCCTACGCCGCGATCACCCCCGCCGCGTTCATGTTCGGCGGGCGCCTGGCCGCCGTCTACGACAAGGGCATCTTCTCCGCCTGGTTCACCGCACACCTCGACGTGCTGGTCCAGTGGAAACCCTTCTACCTCGATGTCCGGCTCGGCATCAGCATCGGCGTCGCGGCCACCATCAAGGTCTGGTTCGTCCGGGTCCGCATCTCCGTCGAGGTCGGCATCGACCTCCACCTGTGGCTGCCGCCCTTCGGGGGCCGGGCCACCGTCAAACTCTGGTTCATCTCCTTCAGCTTCGGCTTCGGCTCCTCCCGCGACAACACCCCCACCGTGGAATGGCCCGAGTTCCGCACCCAGATCCCCGCACCCGTCAGGGTCATCCCCAACGAGGGCCTGCTCGCCGACGCCGATCAGGGCGAGATCGCCCGGCGTGCGGCCGCCAAGGAACCGACCCTCGTCTCCTCGGCCGGATTCACCTTCACCACCGAAGCCGGCATCCCCGCCTCGCACCTCTACATCAACGAACGACTGATCGAGCAGTCCGACGAGGGGACCATCGACATCCGCCCCATGCGGAGGACCGGTGTCACCTCCGCCCACCGGGTCACCATCACCAAGGACGGCACGGCCTTCCACCCCACCGACCATCACTGGGTGGTCAAGCCGGTCACCGGCACGGTCGCCCCCGGCCTGTGGGGCAAGCCCCTGGCCAAACCCGGAGACGCGCTCGACGGCGACCAACTGCTCGAAAACCGCCTCACCGGACTGAGGATCACCCTCCCCGAGCCGGACTACGGCACCGACACCGGGCCCGTCACCTCAAAGGCGCTCTCGTACGAAGGACTCCCGTGCGGTCGCATGCCCCTGCGCGTGTCCGACCCCGCCGGGCCCGAGCCGCGGGCCGACGACCAGAGCGTGCGGACCATCGTCTGCACCGTCGCCGCCCCCACCGTCAAGGTCCGCCGCACCGCCGTGCTCAGCACCCTCGCCCGGCTCGGCGCGGGACCCGGCACCGGCACCGACAGTCCGCTCACCGGCTATGCCGCACTCGCCGGCCGCAGCCTGACCACCCCGCCCCTGACCACCACCGCGACGAGGTGACCGGCCGTGACCGCTGAACCGGATCTGCGCATCCACTTCCTCGACCACCTGATCCCGCGTGCCACCCCCGGCGACTACCGGGTCGTGGTCAAGAACACCCTCAGCGACGCCGGCGGCGAACTGGACGCCCAGGACAAGCTGCTCCCGTCCGAGGAGACCTTCGAGATCAAGGCCGTCCGCTTCGTGCTCAGCGAAGCGTCCGTCCACGCCTACTACCCGCCGCGCGAGAGCACCGGCGCCTACACCAGGACCCTGCCGCACATCACCCTCAGCCGGTCGATCCTGCCCTGGGAACGCAACCTCGCCGGAACCCGCGCCGAGCAGCCCCCGGCCCGCCCGCCCTGGCTCGCCCTGCTCGTCTTCGGCGAGAACGAACTGCCCGACGACCCCGCCGCGTCCGGGGACACCGTGCTGCGCACCGTCGAGGAGCTCCGCAACCCTGCCGAGGCGGGGGTCAAGGGCCCGAACCTGCCGTCCGGCGGCGTCGACGAGGCTGAGGCCCGGAGCAAGTGCCGGACCATCGACGTCCCGGCGGACCTCTTCAACGCGGTAGCCCCGCGCGAGGACGAGATGTACTACCTCGCGCACGTCCGCAAGGTCGTCGACGCGAACAGGACCCGGGCCGACGGCGAAGTCCTCGAAGAAGGGGAGTACGCGGTCGTCAACGCCAACCGCTTCCCCCACAACCCCGGCAACTACGCCGTCCACCTCGTCTCCCTCGAAGGCTTCGAGGGCCGCCTGTCCGGCACCCTGCCCGGCGGCACCACGGCCGTCCGCCTGTGCTCGCTGCACAGCTGGAGCTTCACCAGCAGCGAAGGGCCCGCCGCCGATCCCGGAGCACTGCTGGAGAACCTCGTCGCCCCCAGCACCGCGGACCCCGAAGAGCTCGAAGAGCTCGCCCTGCGGCTGCCGGTGACCGCACCGGTCACCGACGACCCCGAGGACGGCTACGTCCGCGACCGCCTCGAACGCGGCTACACCGCCGTCCCGCAGTTGACCCTCTCCGGCGAACGCACCTTCGCCTGGTACCGCGGCCCGGCCACCCCGGTCACCGCTTTCGACGTGCCCACCGAGCACAGCCCCGGCCCGCACACCACCTCCGACCACGCGCTCATCTACGAGCCCGAGCACGGCATCTTCGACGTCAGCTATGCCGTCGCCTGGACTCTCGGTCGCACCATCGGCCTGGCCGACCCCGAATACACCACCGCCGTCAGCCGGGCCCGCCGCGAACTCGCCAACCGGGCGACGACACTGATGGCGCTGGCCGGAGACCCGGCGCGCGCCTCGGTCGACCCGGATGCCCCACCCGCCCTCGGCGCACTGCGCGAACTCGCCTCCGCAGGCTTCCGCGAGCGGCTCAGCACCGGGCTCAAAAGCCCCCAGCTCCCGGACGACGCCGGACGCAGGACACCGCAGCCGAGAGTGACACGTACACAGTCAAGGTCCGTGCTCGCGGAAGAACGCACCGTCTCCCTGCTGCGGACCACCGCGGAACGCAACGCCGAGGCCATCGCCGCCTGGCAGGCCCGCCTCGGCCTGCTCCAGGGCGTGCCGTTCCACCACCTCGTGCCCGACCCGCGCATGCTGCCGCTGGAATCCCTGCGGATGTTCCGCCTCGACCAGGGCTGGCTGGACGCGCTCGTCGCCGGAGCCGCCGACGTCGGCGTGCACACCACCGTCGACAGCCGCCTCGCCACCGAACTCAACCGGGCCACCGCCCGGTCGGGCAGCACGAAGCGGGCCGCCGGCGGACTGCTCATCCACTCCGAACTCATCCCCGCCTGGCCGGACATCAAGGTCAACGCCTACCTCAAGGACGGCACCGTCCTCACCGAACTGCGCCGCGCCAAACCGGACAAGAGGATCCTGCTCGTCCTCTGGGACGGCGTTCCCGACAAGGTCGTCATCCGCGAACCGGGACAGGGAATCCACTACGGCATCGACTCCGGGAACCGCCTCGGCCTGCGCAGCCTGGCCGCCGACCCGCCGATCGGCACCCCGCTGGAGACCTACTACCCGGCCACCGGCAGCCTCTTCGACCTCCACCTGCGCTCCGACCCGGACGCCGGACCCGCGGTGCTTCAGATGTTCGGCACCGGCGGCCTGGTGCCCGCCCTGGCCCGGGAACTCGGGCTCACCGACCTGGACCCCGGACAACTGGCCCTGGAACTCGTCAACGCCCCGCTGGAACAGGAAATCCTCAGCCCCACCGGCACCGCTGCCCGGACGGAGACCGCCTGATGAGCGCCACGGACCTGATCGTCCCCGTCAAGGTGCACGCCCTTGTCGTCAACCGGCTGACCCGCACCGCCGAGACATTCAACCGGTGGACACCGAACTTCGACGCCATGATCGAGGAGGGCGCGGGCGCGGAGCCGCCCCCCGGCGTCGGCACCGAGACCATGGGCCCGGACAGCGAAGGCGTCTACGTCCACTGGCAGCTGCCCGAGGCGCTGGCCAACGGGCACTACGACCAGACGACGGGTGAGACGACCTTCCCCTTCGTCCCCAACCGCTGGCTGGTCGTGCGCTACAGCACCACAGCGGCGGCGGCGGACCGCAAGGCCGTCGGGTGGATCGTGCAGAGCGACTACCTGGAGAGCCGCCCGGTCCAGGACGCCGACGGCAACGACGTCTACGGCACCAACAAGCACCCGAACCCCGACACGCCGGAGGGCGCTCCGCTGGAGCTGACCTTCCTCGGCCGCCGCCACGACCTCACCCAGGCACCGTGGACCGAACCACCTGCCCAGAAGCCGCACCTGACCGCGGCCGGGCCCGGACTGCCCGGCTTCGCGGCCTACCAGCCGTACAACAAAGACGTGTTCTCCATCCACGACACCCTTGAGGACCTCAAAGGCGGCCTGGACAACTACCCGCCCGACGCGACGCTCAGCTACTTCGTCATCGGCTGGTACAGCGACGACGACCTCGACTACCTCCACCGCGCCGCGTCCGTGCCCGGCCTGCTCCCGCCGGACGCGGACGGGACGGCCGACCTCCTCGAAGCCCTCGGCTGGAACACCCCCGAAGGCACTGCCGCCGACGCCCTGGACCGCACCCTCTACAGCGGCTTCGCGCTGGGAGTCGACTGGCAGCGCGAAGGCGCCACCCATGAGTCCGACAAACCGAGCAACGTCGAGCTCAGCACCATCCTCACGCTGGGCAGCAGCAGCGCCGAAGCCCTCGGCCGGCTGGCCGCCCGCCAGACCCGGTCCGCGCGCACCGGGGACCTCGTACGCTCGCTCTTCCACGGCACCCTCGAAACACTCGACACCGCCGACGGCGAAGAGGACCTCGACACCCTCACCCACCACTCCTGGTTCTCCGGCTCCGACGGCGGCCATGTGTGGAAGGTGACCGCGCGCCCCGTCGAAGGCGACGACGAGCTGCCGCCCCCGCCGCCGGAACCCGGGTGGCTGACCGAACTCAACGCTGTCCAACAGCAGTACGACGACCTCACGCCCAGGCTCCGCCGCTCCCAGCAGCGCCTGTGGAACATCTGGTGGCTGCGCAACAAGCCGGTCCCCGCCTTCACCCCTGAGCACCCCGCGGGGTTCGACGCCGCAGCCGATGTCCAGCTCGACGAGAGCGATGCGACGAGTCTGGCCGGGCGGACCAAGGCTTTGCTCGACGAGCAGTTCGTCCTGTTGAGGCAACTGCCCACCGGCACCACCCCGGAGGAACTCGCGGCCGACATCGAAAAGTACGCGACCGAGCGCGGACTCGGCCCGCGCTACCAGCTGGAACGCACCGCCCGCGAGTCCTACTACCGCCCCGCCGACCCGGTCGTGCTCATCAAGGACACCGGTGCCAAGGAACCCCTCACCCGGGACACCCCGCTGCCCTGCCGCCTCCCCGAAGCCCTGATCACCCGAATCACCGTCGACGGCAGGACCTACGACCGACCCACCACCGCGCCCAGCCCCCCACTGGCCGGACTCCCCGACGCCTGCACCCCGCTGCTCGCCGAGTTCGCCCTCCTCGACCAGGTGGCCCGAGTCCCCGGCGCTCTCGACGCGGCTCTCAAGGACCCCGCCGCCGTCACCGGGCCCGTCCCCGAGCACACCGCGCCATGGCGGCAGCCCTGGCTGCCCATGCACCTCGAATACGAATTGAAGTACTGCCCCACGCCCTTCCAGGCCGATGACACCACCTACTGGACCTTCAACGGCAGCCGCTACGAATGGTCCGGCCTGGGAGCCCAGCCCGGCGGCGGCGAAGCCGACCTGCGCTGGCTCACCTTCAAGAACCGGGCATTCCTCACCCCGAGCGCGCCGTTCGTCCTGCAGAAGCAGGTCGACCGCTACCTCGACACCTACTCCGGCGCCCCCACCGAAGGCCTGCTCGCCCTGCGCGAGGAAGTCGGCGACCCCGGACTGCTCTCCCAGCGCCTCGACGGCTTCCACGACTGGCTCGTCCAGCAGGACGGCACCGCCAGGACCACCGTGCACGTCCCCGAGGCCACCGCCAGGCTCGTCGGCGACATCCAGAGCGTCCCGGAAGGCGGGCCGCTCGAACCGCCCGCCGACGACCCCGGAACACCGTTCCAGCCGGTCCGGGCCGGCCAGTTCACCTTTCACGACCTGCGCATCGTCGATCGCTTCGGCCGCACGTATGACATCGTCAACAGCGGCAACTACGAACAGGTCTCCCTCACCCTCGCCGAGAGCGTTGCCCCTGACAGCGTCCTCGACGAGGACCTCGTCGGCACCGCCCGTTTCGTCCAGCTCGGCCCGCGTCTCCTCCAGGGCGCCCGCGTCCGGCTGGAGACCGTACGCGCCGTGGACGGACAGCGGCTCTCACCGATGGCCCGCGCGGCCACGCCGGAAAACCCGCTGGCCGGCTGGCTGCTGCTCAACCATCTCGACCAGACCCTCGTCGTCCACGGACCCGACGGCGTCTGTCTCGGCGAACTCCGCGTCGTCAAGGACATCGACGGCGCGGACGACAGCGTGTGGCTACCGCTCCCCGGCTCGCCCCATCCCGACGTCGACGCCCAGGAGTTCGAGGACGCCATGCCGCACCTGGCCCGGTTCGTCCGCACCCTGAAGGACAAACCCGCCGCCGCGCTCACCGGTCTGCTCGACACCATCGACCAAACCCTCGACACCATCCTCGACGACGCGGCCCAGGAGGACGGCTCTCCACTGCGGCTCATCGGCCGTCCGCTCGCGCTGGTGCGCGCCGATCTGGGCGTCGAGCTCGAAGGACCGCTGCTGAGCAACCCGAGCTGGGACCAGGTCCTTGGGGAGTCGCAGGAGGAGTACGACGGCTACCGCTGGCCGGTCCGGCTCGGCAACGAAAAGCGCCTCCGCGACGGGCTCATCGGCTACTTCGCCGGGGCGACCGGGCCCGACCAGGAGACGTCGTACGACCTCTTCCACGCGGTCATGCCGCAGGGCGGCGGAGGCTACCTGACCCCGATCGACAACGGCCACGGCCTGGCCGTGCCCGCGCGCACCCCGGACCAGCCGGTGAAGCACCACCTGACGCTACTGATGGATCCGTACGCGGCGGTACATGCCACCACGGACATCCTCCCGGTAACGAAGGTGCAACTGCCCGACGACCTGGTGTCCGAGGCGATGCGGCGGATCCGGGCGTCCTTCCGGCTCGGCCCGCTGCTGGCGGCCGAGCGGGTCGACAAAGCCGAGGAGGCCCGGCGGGCGCGGGCGCAGGAGGAGCCGACGGAGGCCGGAGTGGTGCTGCCGCAGCCCGCGTCCTGGCACGGGGCGTGGAGCTGGGCCGAGCCGCGCGGGTCGGACACCGAGTGGGTGGAACTGCCGATCGTTCCGGCTGATTCCGCGGCGCACTTCGGGGACCCGCAGGCGCAGGCCCGGTACGGATACCTGCTGCTCGACGCGACCGAGACGTCCTGACACCGCTTACCGAAGGGCTGTTGCATGAGCGTCATCATGGTGAACACCACCAACCTGCTGCCGTACGAACCGTCGACCGACCCCAAGCCGTTGCGGGTGAGCTCCGCCGAGGAAACCGAATACGGCTCCGTCAACATCAATGCCGGCGGCGGGATCACCACGCCGGCCTGGTGCAACAAGATCACCGTCCGGGTGCCGGTCGGCGCCGGGGCCGAGCACCTCACCACCGAAGGCGCCGCCATCAAGACAGGTGCCAGCACCGGCTGGACGCCGTCCGCCCCCACCGTCTCCGGCGGCTTCGCGGTCGTCACCTTCACCCCGGCCCGCGCGGTGCAGTTCACTGGGCAGATCATCACGCTCACCCTGTCCAACATCGCGGTCAACCGCACGGCGGGTCAGGTCTCCATTGAGATCGTCGAGAGTTCGTCAGGGACGAACGGGAGTTTCACCGACAAGGACGCTGCGGTCGTGGTGGACAAGTTCCCGGCCGGGTTCGTGTTCCGGAATTTCGCGCCCGAGAAGATCATGGTGGAGAACGGTGAGGCCGCCGTGCTCCGCTGGGAGGGCTCGGACGCGAAATACACGATGCACTGGGGCGACACCCCCGCCGGAGTCTCCCTCGACAAGGAACGCGTCTGGCCCACCCCACGCGGCCTGACCACCGTCACCGGCTTCATGCTCCGCGCCGAAGTCACAGCCGGTGGCGTCACCCTCACCCACACCCTGACCACGGCGGTCACCGTACGCATCCCTGACCTCGTCGTCAGGAACCTCACCGTCCAGGGCCCGGCCACCTTCGCCGACAGCGTCAGCCTCAGCAACACCGCCAAGGACCTGACGGTCGCCGGATCGGTGCGCGGCGCGGGTAGCAACCCGCTGCGGATCAGCCAGAACGCGGGCCTGAAGGTCGACGCGGCCCTGAACGTCACCGGGGCGAGTACGTTCGCCGACAGCGTCAGCCTCACCAACGCCGCCAAGGACCTGACGGTCGCCGGATCGGTGCGCGGCGCGGGTAGCAACCCGCTGCGGGTCAGCCAGAACGCGGGCCTGAAGGTCGACGCGGTCCTGAACGTCACCGGGGCGAGCACCTTCAACAACAGCATCACGACCATCGGCGCCGTCACCGTCGGGGGCACGCTCACCGCCAACGGCAACCTCAGCGCCGTCGGGACAGGGACCGTCCGAATCGCCGACCTCCGCGGCCCGTACGGCGAACCGCTCAAAATCGACAGCCACGTCAACGTCTTGCCCGGCAACAACGTCACCATCACTGACAATCTCACCGTCGGCGGCAAGCGGGCTATCCGCGCCGGTGACCGCATCAAGCTGGAGGTCAACAGCCACAACAAGGAGCTTTATCTCTACTGTGAGACCGGTTCCCATAACAACGTCTACGGGGGCAGTAGGAACTACTCCAACGCCACCTGGCGAGTTCATTACTACGACTCCCGCAGCAGCGTGAACGATGCTTCGGACGGCCAAGGAACCATCGCTGAACCCGACGGAGGCGACATCCGCTCGGCGGATGACTGACTGAGCGTTTCGCCCTGTGAGGTGTGTTTGATCCCGGGTCAGGTTCCGGGCCAGTTGGGGGTGGCTTCGCCGGTGAGGCGGCGGGCCATGAGGTCGATCATCGCGAAGTGGACCATGGCTTCGAACCGGTGCGGGTGGGTTTTGTAGTCTCGGGCGAGTCGGCGGTGGTGCATGAGCCACCCGATGCTCCTCTCGATCGTCCAGCGTCTGGGAATGACCGTGAACCCCTTGACGCGCCCCGGGGTTAGACGGGGTGGACGTGGATGCCCAGGCGGGCGCCGTGGTCGATGGCGGTGGTGCGGTAGCTGCCGTCCACCCAGACCTTGGTGACGCGCGGGTGGGCGGCGGCGATGCGGGTGAGCAAGGTGACACCGGCCGCGGTGTCGGAGACGCTGGCGGCGGTGACCAGGACTCCACCGCCGGCCGCACCCTCCTGGAGCAGGCCGCCGCCGACCACCCCAGCCTTCGCAAATCTGGGTCGACGGCGGCTACCGCAAGCACTTCGTCGAGCACGCAGCCGCCCTAGGTATCGACCTCGGAATCCTCCAACGTGCCAGACGCAGAGGAGCCGCCCCGGTGTGACGGTGGCCGGGGCGGCTCTGTAGGCGGAGTGGTCAGCGGTTCGGTGGTCGGAATGGGACGACGTTGTCCGCGACGGGAGAAAGCTCGCTCTCGGATTCCTTCTCCCGGGTGAGAACTGCGCTGGCGAGGGTCAGCAGGGTCACCTGCTGACGAAGCTCCTGGAGCTCTGCTTCCTTATTGGCCAGAGTCTTCTTCAGTTTGGAGACGGTTTCGCGGAGTCGCTTTTCGCTTTCCGGCATCTGCTTGGTCTCGGTGCGGACGCGCTCGTAGAACTCGTTCTTGAGATCGGCATGCCGTTTCATGAGAGCCATGCGGTGGACGTCAGCCTCGACGGCGAGCGCGACGATGGTGAGACTCCCGCTGGAGACTGTGGGCTGCCCGTTCAAGAGCCGGTCCATGGCCTCGCGGATGCGGGTGCGTTCGTTCTGTTGGTTCACGCGGCAGCCTCGGCAGGTCGGGCGGTAGCGTCGTGTGTGTCGGCGATGGTGCGGAGCTTGTCAGCGTTGTGCCGCAAGCGTTTGCCGAGCGGGCCGGGCGAGTATGCCGCGAGTTGGTCGATCTCGTCGGCCCGTTCCCGCAGCTGCCGGGCATGGGAGTCGGTTCGAACTGTGTTGCCGCAACCGGATTGGCAGGCGTACTGCCGTGGGGCTGTTGCTCCTGGCTCGGGGTCGCAGAGCGCGGTCTCCCGCTTGAATGCGCAGATCAGCATGGCGTCGGGGTTGTCAAAGAGGACGACGCCGTCCCGGGCGAGGAATGCGGCTGCCTTCTTCGCGAACGTCTTGGGGACGATGCGGCCCTCGAACCGTGGGGTCGTCGCTGCGGCGGTGAGAGCCCGGCGGGCGGCCGGCCCGGAGACCTTCTCGCCGGCAGCGATGCGGTCGCGGAGGCGGGCGGCGGTGTCAGCGGCGGCCAAGGCGGTCTCGACATCGAGGACGGAGTGCATTCCGCTCCGGCTGCGAGAGCCGTATCCGCTGGAAACTCTGGCGTCCAGGACGGTGCGCATGTGCCCGTACTGAATGGCCAGTGCGACCAGGCCGCCGGGGCGCCGGGCAATGTGCCAGGCCAGACTACGTCTGAACCGAGACATTCCGATCGCGCCATGAGGGTCCTCGGGGATGGCCTGGCCGGGCAGGCCCTGAGCCTGTGCCTCGTGGTTGACCCAGGCCACGAAGTCCTCGATGCGCTTGTTCAGCCCGCTGCCTTTCAATGCCCCGTGCCGGCCCCGTTGGAAGGCGAAGTCGTGGTGAGAAGCGCTCAAGAGGAGCTCGCCGTCGGGGACCATGCGCTCCAGGACGCGGATGGCGTGAACGACTGGGGTGATGGCGACCCAGGGGACCTCACGAGCTTCGCCGGCGGATATGTGGTTGCCGTCGTCGTCGACGACGTTCTTGTAGTGCTGGCTGCGGATCAAATGCCGACTGGCACTGCCTTGGGCGCCGGGTTCTGGATCGGGGCAGCAGCCTGTCCGTAGCCCTTGAACTTCTTGCGGACGCATGCCTGTGAGGTAAAGGCATACGACCACCGCAGCGGTGCCCAGGTGACGCATCAGGGTGGCAGCCTCATCGAAGTCCATGCGCTCGCGCCAGGGGGTCCCGTTGATCTGCCCGCTGACCGGCACCTCCAGCGGGCACGGGCCCGGGTGCTCGTTCGCCAGGCCGGAGAGCTGGTTGCGCGCGACGAAGTGGTCGATCTGTTTCACGCTCGCGCCGGTGACGGCGGAGATATAGGAGCGAGCCAGCCCCCGGCGGCCGTGCATCCGGACCGAAGGCAGCCCTCGGCCCGACCGGACATTCGGCAGCAAGAACTCCGCAAGGACGGCCTGCCCATCGGGGATGGCCGGGTTGGCCTCGGCTGCCGCGATCAGGCGGCTCCTCTCGGCCCACGCTGCCAGGATGTCGTCGGCGAAGTCATCGACGAACCGGATAGCCCAGACCAACAGCGGCCCCAGGACTGCCGGATCCAAAGGTTCCGTACTGTTCTCTCCGCGTGCCGGGCTGTTGGCGGCGGGAAGGAAGTCGTCGATGCCCTCGACGTCCCATGGCGGCCGGGTGACGCCCGCGGGCCTGGCACTGAGCTGGTCGAACGCCCACAAATCTGTCAGCTTGCCGCAGACCCTCGCGGCGTGGTCGCGGGAGACCCCCTCGCCCCAGCGCTGGGCGATATAGGCCCGCCACATGTCGTCGGTGCAGTCGGTAAGACTGCTGAGGCGGCGCGCGTGCAGCCATCGCGCCAGCCGCATCCACTCATTGCAGGTGTCCCTGATGTCCGCAGCGGACGTCCTGGCCCGGGAATGGCTTCCTCGCGTCAGAAGGTAGGTAGGACGAAGCCGGCCATTGATCATCGTCCAGGTCGTCTGTTTGACCTGGGCGAGCAACGGGTCGGGACAGCCCTGCCAGTAGATGGTGGCCAGCTCGGTGCTGGGGCTGTCGATGAGCGGAGCCAGCGGCCAGACGGGATCACGGTACTGCGCGTTCGGGTGCGTATTGCCGGGGCTGATCCATAGGGATAGCACCACGGGGCTGTTCGGATTCGGCGGAGCCAGAATGTACGGGTCGTTCTCGACGGCAAGGCTGGTCACGGGGAGAGGTCTTCCTTCAACAAGAGCTGGACGACGGTGCGGTCGGTGTCGCTGACGCGGGTCAGGGCCGCCTTCCAGGCAGCCGGGCCGACCTTGTCCCGCAGGTTCTCCAGCCGCAGCAGATGATCGTTCCAGCGGCTGTGGTACGTGTCGTCGTCCAGGGCGGAGCGCAGGCTCAAGATCTGCTGGTGCAGCAGGGCGAGCCGGGGGTGGTGGCCCGGGTGGACGTGGGCATTGGGATTCCCTGTCAAGTCAGCTTGTCGAGAATTGGGCCCGACACCGTGAGGTGCCGGGCCCGCCTTTTGGATCCTGGATTCAGACTGCGACGGTTGGCAGGTCGGCCAGCGAGGCGAGGTAACACTCGGTATAGAGGCCGGTGGAGCAACCGGTGCCGGAATCGGTGATCGCTTGGCGGTAGGTGTGGGCGACGACATCGCTGGTGCCGAAGGCGCCCTGGATGTTCGTTCGGATCGAGGGGGCCGACCTTGAGGTAGCCCTCGGCGCCAGGTCCAGCTGGCCCTTGAACAACTCGGTGTGCGGGTCGACCGAGAGACCCCCGATCCGAGGTAAACCGGTACGGTGCCGGTTGTCTTGTTTGTAAGCCATCGATCGACTGCGGGGTTGTCGCCGCAGGTCGAATGAGCACAGACTCGACACCGTCACGCGGACTGGGTTCGTCCTCCGCAGGCTTCCTGCGGGCCCGCGCCGCCCTATGGGATGAACCATGAGGTACAGGTGCGGCCAGTCAAGCACGGCGAGATCCGCTTCCGAGAGGACCAAGAACGTGTTACTACGACAAGTGACCATCGGGGCTGTCATGCTCATGGCAGTGACTGGTGGTGCGAGTACGGCCTTCGCCGACTCACAGGTGCGGGCCACACCGGGCACCGGGATCACGGCTGGTGAGCTGAAGTCCGTGGCGAGCCTGCCGCAGTTCGGGCTCCTTTCAGGTGCGGGCCGGCTGAAAAGCCGCTTCGGCTACGGCAACCAATGCCTGGACGCCGACTTCGACGGCGGCGGCAACGGCACCAAGGTGCAAGCCTGGACGTGCAACGGCTCCGACCAGCAGAAGTGGTACCTCTACGACGACTGGACCTGGGAGAACGCTCACTTCCGGGGGATGTGCCTGGATGCCGACTTCGACGGCCACGGCGCCAACGGGACCAAGGTCCAGTTGTGGTCCTGCAACGGCAGCGACCAGCAGAAGTGGGGCGGCCGGGAAAACGACCTTGCCATCTACAACGTCCGGTTCCTGAACAACTACCGGACCGTCCTGGACCGGGACCCGACGACTGCCAACGGCGCCCAGGTGCAACTCTGGGCGAAGAACTTCCAGCCCCAGCAGTGGTGGGATCTGCTCGGCCCGTGAACCGCTGACACCCCGGCCGAGGGGCTGGTTCACGAGCGCAGGGAGGGGCGACGGACCCGCCCGCACCGTGACCTGTACCACAGCCCCTCGGGCCTGTCAGCGGTGTGGCGTGGGTCGTAGGGGGATGACGTTGGCCGAGTTGCCACTGAGGACGTCCCGTATCTCCTGGTTCTCCAGGGTGAGGCGGGTGTTCTCGGCGAGGAAGCCCTGGACATCGGCCTTGAGTCGGGCGATTTCGTCGTTCTTGTTGGCGATGGTCGTCTTGAGGCCGACGATCTTCTTGCGCAGGCGGGTCTCGACGTCGGGGGTGCCACCCCGGGCCCGGACGTGTTCGTAGAACTCGTTCTTCAGGTCGGTGTGACGCTGGGTCAGGGAATTTCGGGGGACGCCGGCTTCGATGGCGAGGGCGACGATAGTCAGTGCTCCGTTGGAGCGTTCAGGGGTGCTTGCCAGGATGCGGTCCATGGCGGCGCGGATGCGGTCGCGTTCGTCGGGGGCGGGGCTCACGCGGGGGTCTCCTGGAGGGTGAAGCGGGTGCGGTCGTGTTCGTCGGCCAGCGCGCGGAGCCTGCTTGCGGTGGCGTGTCGGCGTTCGGCCAGTGGGCCGGGGACGTGGGCGGCTCTGCGGTCCAGGTCGTCGGCGCGCTGGCGGAGCCAGGTGGCGTGCTGGTCGGTGCGCACGGTGTTGCCGCAACCGGGGACGCACTGATCGAGGCTAGGCGCGTCGCTGCGCTGGCCGTCCTTGGCGCAGAGCGCCCGGTCGCGTTTGTAGAGGCAGAGCAGGAGCGCGTGGGGGTTGTCGTAGAGGACGCTGCCGTCCTGGGCCAGGTGCCGGCGGGCGGCGGCGTGCTTGCGGGCGAAGTCCAGGCCGACCAGGCCGCCCTGGAACACCGGGCCGTTCGCCGCGGCCAGGATCGCCCGCCGGGCGGCCGGCCCGGAGATCGACTCGCCGTTGCGCATACGCTCGTGGAGGTCGGCGGCGGTGTCGGCGGTGGCCAGCGCCGTCTCGATGTCCACCATGCCGTGGATGCCGCTGCGGCTGCGGCTGCCGTAACGGCCGGACTCGTCGGTGTTCAGGACGGTCCGCATGTGGCCGTACTGGATCGCCAGGGCGACCAGACCGCCGGGCCGGCGCGCGATGTGCCAGGCCAACGTCCTCCTGAAACGCGCGGTCCCAATCCGCCCGTGCGGGTCGGGAACGACGGTCTCACCCCGCAACCCCAGGGTCTCGGCTTCGTTGTTGACCCAGGTCACGAAGTCCTCGATCCTCACAGCGATCGCGTAGTGCCCCAGGGACCCGGTGCGGTGACGGGCGTGGGCGGGATCATGGATGGCCGCGTCGAACAGCAGCTCGCCGTCGGGGACGAAACGCTCCAGGACGCGGATCGCGTTGACGACGGGCGTGATGGCGACCCAGGGGACGGCCCGCTCGGCGCCGTCGGGCAGGTAGTGGCCGGTGTCGGGGTCGGTGGCGCTCTTGTAGTGGTGACCGCGGATCAGCAGGTGCGGCTCCCCTGCGTCCTCGTCGTCCTCCTCGTCCGGGCCGGGGGTGACGTCCTCGGGGCGGACACGAAGGACGTGACGGCCCGACTGGCCGTCAGACCCGGGTTCCGGTTCGGGACAGCAGCCCGCGCGCAGGCCGAGAATTTCCTGGGGCCGGGCGCCCGTCAAGTATGAGCAGACGATGAAGACGGCCGTGACGAGGTGCTTGAGCAGGGTGTCTGCCTCGGTGTAGTCGATCGCTTGACGCCAGGGGCGTCCGTTGATCCGGCCGGTGACCGGCGTGTCCAGCGGGCACGGTCCAGCGTTGTCCGCCACGAGCGCCGCAAGGTTCAGCTTGGTGCTGGCGTGGGCGACCTGCCGCACAGAGGCGCCGGTCATGGCCGCGACATAGGCACGGGACAGGGCGGGCTTGCCGCTCTGGAAGGTCGCGGGCAGCGGGTCGCCGGCGGAGACCCGCTGGGTCAGGTAGGCGTGGAGAGCGAGCCGACCGACAGGGGTCGACCGCTGCGTGTGGCCGGCCCGGTGCAGGCGCCGGGCTTCGGCGTGGGCGGCGAGGATGTCGTCTTCCAGGTCCTCGACGAAGCGGATCGCCCAGATCAGCAGCGGCCCCATCGTCTCCTCGGCCAGCACCTCGCGCGCGTTCTCCCCGCCGGTCGGGGTCGCGGCGGGCAGATATTCGTCCACGCCGTCCTCGTCCCACGGGGGGCGTGCAATCCCGGCGGGCCGGGCGGTGAGCTGGTCGAACGCCCACAGCCGCGTCACCGCCAGCAGCTGCTTGCGCACGTCGGCACGGCCGCTGCCGGCGTCGCGCAGGTGCAGCCCGTACTCGTGCAGCACCGTCCGGTCGCAGCCGGCCAGGGTGTCGATGCCCCGCTTCGCCAGCCAGTGCGCCATCAGCGTCCATGCCCGCACGGTTCTCTGTGCCGAATCGGGGGCGATGCGGGTCCGCATCCTGGCCGCGCGCTCGCGTACGAAGCTGTTGCGCAGTTCCCCGTTCAGGAAGGTCCATGCAATCAGTCGTAGCGGCTCGCGGAAGCACTCCACGCAGGACTCCCAGTCGATCTTGAACAGATACGTGCTGGGGTTGTCGATGAGCGGGGCCAGCGACCACACCATGTCGCCGAAACGGCTGTTGCGGTGCGCCTGGCGGGCGATGACCAGGTGGGCGGGGATCACCGGGGTGTGGGGTTCGGGCAGCGGCAGGAGATAGGGATCGGCCTCGGGAGCGAGGATGGCGGTCACGGGTTGAGGTCTCCGCTCAGCAGGTCGGCGACGATCTCCCGGTCGGCGGCGGTGATCCGGTGCCGGGCCCTGTCCCAGGCCCCGGCGCCGACCTTGCCTCTCAGATCCTCCAGGCGGGCGTGGGCGTCACTCCAGTCCCGGTCCCAGACGGGCGCGGGCAGGACCGAGCGGGCGTTGGCCAGCGCCTGGTGCAAATGGACCAGACGCGGGTGGTGATCAGGATGAATTCGCGCGCTCTCGCAGCCTAGACATGCGAGATAGGACGCTCCGCAGCCCCCGTCCGGTAGCGGCGCTGGGCCTTGCTCGGTGCTGGAGCAGTCGGCGGTGGCGGTCTCCTGGTGTCCGGGACCGCGCTCCTGGCTGAGCCGGGCGGCAAGGCTGACCGTCTTTCGGGCGTGCTCCAGCGCGGCTGCCGCGCCGGCGGCGACGACGGGGGCGGCCTGCCGTTGGACGCGCCGGTCGGGCAGCACGTATCGGCGTTCGTGGGTGTCGAGGGTGTGCTGGGACGGTTCCCCGCGGTCCACCACGACCGTGCGCCGTCCGCGCTGGAACGGCGAACCCGTACCCGTCCGCTTCTTCCACCCGGCCGCATCCTCGTCGTTCAGGCCAAGGCGGATGGGGCCGACGGCAGTGCGTCGCGCCGGGTTCTCGATCACCCGCTGCGGGCAGTGGGCCCGCCAGGCCAGCAGACGGTCGCTGCCGGGGGTGAGATTGTGGGCCAGGGCCCGGGCGAAGCGGGTGGCTTGTAGGGCCTGGGTGATCAGACGGCCCGGGGAGTCGGCACCACTGTCGGTGGCGCTCTCGGTCTCGGAGCGGCCGCCCTTGTACTTACGGACCGGGATCCGGAAGGTGGGCCGGCCGTCGGGGCCGGAGTCGGCAGCGGCCTTCGGCGTCGGCATCACGTTGATCACCGAGAGGTTCCAGCCGAACTCGGCCATCAGCAGCACCCCCAGGGCGGTCGCCTCCATCCGGTCCAGGAACAGCCGCTTCCACGTCATCTCGGCGGAGCGTCCGCCCACCGCATGCCGGTAGCGAATCTTCACTTCCCCGCGCTGGTAGCGGGGGATGTCGCCGGTGAGGGCGATCAGGTCCAGGCCCTCACCCAGGGCCCAGCCCGGGGTGCCGGGCGCGAAGGCGCCGCGGTGCCAGGCCTCCAGATGGTGGGCGTTCTCCTCGATCCGCAACAGCGCGGCACGGAACACGCGCCGGGCCTCCAACCGGATCCGGTCGAACTCCGCGGGCGCGTAGGACTCCACCTTGCTGGGCAGGTCCGGGACGCGGCGGGCGAGCTCCTCGAACACCGGACCCGTCTGCAGACGGGGATCATCTCGCAACAGACTGGCGACGCTCCGGAACACCTCGCGCCCGCCGGAGGTGTGCTTCTGCTGTTCCCACCAGGCTTTCACTGCGGCGGCGCTGAGTTCGTCCAGGTCCCCCGGCGGCCGGGCGCGCTGCGAGGCGAACGTCGCGAACGCCCGCAGGTACCGGAAGCACCCCTCGGATGTCTTGTGCGAGCCCCAGCCGTGGGTGCGGGCGGCGAACAGGACGGCCACCGACCGCTGCAGCGGCTCGGGCGCCGGCAGCGTGGCAAAGTCGTAGTCCCGTGTATGGCCGTCGCGGTCACGGTGGCGCACCACCAGGCCGGTCAGTGGGTCCAGGACCGGCGGGGCGATGTAGTCGGCCGGTGGCAGGGCCGCTCTCCTGCCCCTGCCGCGGCCTTCGCGCCGGCCGTTCCTCTCCCCGGTGTCCGTCGTGGTCACGACGCGACCCCCCTCTGGCGGGGTGTCAGCCGGGCGTCGATGTCCTGGATGCCGTCCGCCTCCCGAGCCACCCTCGTGAACAGCCCGTCCAGATCCGGCAACGGAGCCGACAAGGGCTCGTCGGCCTCCGCCAGCAGGGCCTCCAGCTGCAGGTGACGCACCGGTGCGAGATACGTCTCGACCGTGATCTGCCGCGTCGCATGGCCCAGCAGTCCCTGCACCAGGTGCCACGGATCGCCGTAGAGAAGGGCGAAGTCCCGGCGTTCCTTCGGGCTCAGCCCGAAGCGTCGGTCCAGCAGCGAGTTCAGCACTACCAGCATGAACAGCGCCATGCTGTGACGCGCTCCGTGCACGGTGGCGTAGGGCGAGTAGACCCTGTGCGGGTCGCGCCGTTGATCGGCGATCGGTTCCAACGCCGCCCGGCAGCGCTGGTTCGCAGTGCGAAACACCGCTTCCCAGGAGTGCGGCTGGAACGGCAGCCCGGCCTCGTTCAGCCACAACCACAACGGCTCCGGACCATCGGGGCCCTCGGTGAACAGCGTCGACCGCTCCCACCAGGTCAACGAATCCAGCGGCCGCTCGAAGAGGACGCCCTCCCGGTCCCTCCACCGGACCTTGCGCTTGAGCCCCGGGGCGACTTCGGTGACCAGCCGCATGTCCGTCAGCTGGTCGTAGCGTCCCCGCGCCTGGGCCTTGCGCACCGCCCAGGCCCGCGAGGACTCCACGTACGACTCGATGTCGCGCACCGCTTCCGTCGAGCAATAGAACGTCCGCGACGCCTTCGAGCGTGTCACCGCCCCCGACACCCGCCCGCGGCAGTAGCGGCTGTTGCCCAGCCGCGCGGTCGGGACCTCGAACGTCAGCAATGAACCCCCTTCCTGGCGCCGCAGCCCCGAGGACACCGCCAGCCGCACGAACGCGGTGTTCCGATCCTCCAGCCGCCCCGGCCAGCCTGGCTCCGCCTCCCCGCCACGGGTATGGCCGCGCAGGCCGATGTCCGTCCACAGCCGCCACGTGCGGGGCGTCAGCCAGTGCATGTCCGAGGCAGTCGGCTTCTTCAGCCCGTCCGGAACCTCCCGCGTCCCGCCACGGCCATCGGTGACCTGGCGCATCGTCACCGGACTCGCCGCCACGTACCCCTGGCCCTTGGCCCACTTGTACAGGGCAGTGAACGCCGCCAGCTCCCGGTTCCACTTCGAGTTGCCCACCCGCGCCGGGTTCGCCGGCGCGTCCAGCCGCCAGGCCCCGTAGTCCTTCAGATCCTTCTCGCTCGCATCCGTCCAGTACCGACCCCGTGCAGACAGAGACGTCAGCAGCAGAGCAATGTCCGTCGCGTAATTCCGCCGCGTCTCCCGCTCATAACCCCGGAAAACTGAGGACTGCCCGAAGCGGCACAGCAATGGATCGACCCGGAAATCTGGCCCCACGAAGACCGCATCACCCTCCTGCATCTCCCAATCCGCCGCCCCGACTCCTGGTGGAACCGACCGCGTCAGCCAGTCCCGACCCACCCAGAACACTCGCCACCCCGACACCCGACACCACTCCTGTAACGCTTCAACACGCTGACGCTATAGGGAATTCGGGCAGGCCATGCAGAGCAGGAAATCCGCTCCGCAGCCGCCGCCAGGAGTCGGCCAGGGCGTGGTGGTCTCGTCCTCGCAGTCCACTGTCGCGGTCGGCTGGTGATCCGGGTCCGCCTCATCCGTGATCTTCCCGCCGAACACGGCGGCCATCGCCTGTTCCAGAGCCTCGTTGGCACCAGCCTCGAACACATCCCGGGACGCGCGCTGGACCTGCTTGTCGGGCAGCACGTAGACGCTCTCGTGAGTGCCCTGAGTGTGCTGCAGGGGGCGTCCCTCGCGGGTCACCGTCGTCCGGCGGGTTCGCTGGAACGGTGATCCGTGCAGCCCGTGGCTGCGGGCCCACGACTTGGCCATGGCGTAGGAGATTCCGAACGACAGGGGCTCCACCGCCGATGGACGATCCAGCCCCAGATGTCCCTGTCCGGGTTGGTGAGCACGAGCGACCATCAACAGATCTATCTCGGGTGCCAGACGGTTCGCCAGCGCGCGTCCGTGCGCCGTGGCCTCCAGCGCCTGGGTGATCAGCCGCCCTGGGGAGTCAGCTCCTGCGTCGGTGATGTTCTCGGTCGAGAACCAGTGCCCCCTCCCAGCTCTGCGCTTTTCGAGCTGGACCTGGTAGGTGGCCGAGGACGTCTCGCCGACCGATGGCGCGGTGGTCGGCACGGGCATACGGCTGTAGAGAGACAGGTTCCACCCGAACCGGTCAGTCAGAAGCACGGCCAGCGCGGTGAGCTCCCCGCGGGTCAAGAAGAGCCTGCCCCAGGTCTTCTCCGACCTGTTGCCGCCCAACAGTTTGTGGTTGGTCACCGCTCTCTGCCCGGAGGGGCGAAGAGTGCGAGGAGCATCACCGGTGCGGGCGATATGGTCGAGGATGGCGCCGATTTTCCATTCGCGGCTGCCCTCTGTGATGTCGCCGGCCCGCCACCTGTTCAGCAGGCGTGTGTTCTCGTTGATCCGAAGCCAGGCCGAGCGGAATTCGCGCTGCGCGGCCAGCACTACCTGGTTCCGTTCGTCCTCGTCATAGGACTGCTTACTCGGCGTCGGCCCAGGAACCCGGCGAGCCACTTCTTCGGCCAACGGCCCAGTAGAGAGCCGGGTGAGGCGCCCCCGGTGGTGTGGACACTCTGACAATGGATCTTGTGGATCCGATGAAGGGTGTCCTGGTGGGACGAAGGTCTCCGTATCCGGCGGAGTTCAGGAATGACGCGGTCGCGCTGTACCGGGCCGCGGGCGGGAAGCGCACGTATGCCGCGGTCGCGGCGGACGTCGGGGTGACCGGCGAGACCCTGCGCAGTTGGGTGCGCCAGGCCGACGAGCAGGCCGGCCGAGCCGACAGCCGCAGCGGGGAGCCGGCGGCGGAGGGCCGGGATGAGGAGCTGGCAAGGCTGCGGGCGGAGAACAGTCGGCTGCGCAAGGCCGAGAAGGAGTGGGAACTCGAGCGGGAGATCCTGCGCCGGGCAGCCCAGTATTTCGCGAAGGAGATGAGGGCATGACCGGCCGCTGGGACTTCATCTCCGCCCACCGCGCCGACTTCGGCGTGCAGCGGATATGCCGGGTCCTTGGAGTCTCGCGCTCGGGCTACTACCGGTGGCTCACCGGAGCGAAGGCCCGCAGCGAGAGGCAGGCCGCGGACGGTGCCCTGGTCGCGGAGATCCGTGAGATCCACACCGAGCACAAGGGCACATACGGAGTTCGCCGCGTCCACGCCGAGCTACGGGGCTTCGGACACACCGTCAACCGCAAGCGCGTCGAACGCCTGATGCGCAAGCACGGGATCGAGGGCCGCCACCTGCGGCGCCGCAAGCGCACCACGGTTCCCGGCCGGCTCGCGCCACCGGCCCCAGACCTCGTCCGCCGTGACTTCTCCGCCCGGCAGTTGAACGAGAAGTGGTGCGGCGACATCACATACGTGCAGGTGGGAGGCACGTGGCTATATCTGGCCTGTGTCCTGGACATCTGCTCGCGCCGGGTGCTCGGCTACTCGATGGCCACCCACATGCGTGCCGAGCTGGTCATCGACGCCCTGAAGATGGCCGTGGCGAGCCGCGGCGGCAACGTCGACGGGGTGATCTTCCACGCGGACAGGGGCACGCAATACACCTCGGACGCTTTCGCGCAGGTCTGCAACAGTTTCGGGATCCGCAGGAGCATGGGCCGGGTCGGCTCGAGCTACGACAACGCCCTCGCCGAGAGTTTCTGGCAGGGCCTCAAGAGGGAGACGATGCACCAGAGGCTGTTCTCAACGGTGCGTCAGGCGAGGCTGGAGATCTTCCAGTGGCTCACCTACTACAACGCCCGCAGGCGCCACAGTGCCCTCAACTACCTCTCACCAGCCGAGTTCGAACAACAGCACCTACGAGCAGATACACTCACAATCGCAGCATGAGCCCCCGTGTCCACACTCCGGGGGACACCTCACGGGGGTCCCGCCGCAACAATCCACGGATGGTGCCCAGCACGCTCCGGCCACTGTTGGTGCCGATGTTCTGGTTCCGCCAGCTCTGCAGCGCTTCGACGGTGAGACCGTCCAGATCGTCTGGCGGGCTGTCCAGGCCCGAGACGAATTTGGCGAACTGGTCGACGTGCCGCCAGTTGGTCCCAGCTGTCAGATGACTGGTCCACCCACGAGATCGGACCGCGAAAACTGCGGCCAACGAGCGTTGCATCGGCTCAGCTACCGGCAGTTCGGCGAAGTCGTACTCCTTGAAGCCAGCCTTGCTGACCACGGTGACCACGAGTCCGTCCGGAGCAAGAGGTGACCTGGTGTGGTGATCGGCCGGCGGGAGCACAGCCTTGCGTCCCCGCCCAGTCACGAGGCCACCTTGAGGAGGGCATCAATGTCCTGGATGCCGGCGGTCTCCCGGGCCAGGCGAGCAAAGACACCGTCCAGGTCCTCCGCCTGCTCACTCTCGTCCTCGTCAGCCATCGCCAGGATCGACTCCAGCTGCAAGTGGGCGACCGGCGCGAGGTAGTGCCGTTTCGTCGTCTCCACATCCGTGTGCCCGAGGATCGTCTTCACCAGCCACCACGGGTCACCGAACAACAGGGCGAAGTCCCGCCTCTCCGCCTTCGTCAGCCCGTAACGGGACTCCATCAGCTGATTCAGCACGATCAGCAAATAGAGCGCCGCCGAGTGCCGAGCAGAATGCGGCGTCGCGTACGGAGACTTCCCCAGCACCTCCGCAAGCCGGAAGTCCCGGGTGATCTTCCGCTCCTCCTCAGTAAGCAACGTTTCCTCGCAGCGCAGGTTCGCAGTCCTGAACACCCCGTTCCACCGCTCGGGGGCCATCGGCAGACCCTGCTCCGTCAGCCACAGATATGCAGGCTCCGGCCCCTCTGCCCCCTCCAGAAACAGTGACTGCCGGTCCATCCAGCCCAGACGGCTCAGCTCCCGAGCACCGGCGACACCGTCGCGGTCCACCCACTCCACCGTCGGGTTCCGCCCATTCGTCACCCGAGTGATAAGCCGCATCACCGGCAGCCGCTCGTAGCGGCCCGCTGCCTGTGCTCGCTGGATTGCCCAAGCCCGTTCGGACTGGATGTAGACCTCGACCTGCCCGACCGCGTCCACCGTGGCGTAGAACACGCGGCTGCTCTTCGATCGCGTCACGGCACCGGCTATTCGGCCGTGGCAATATCGCCCGCGCCGAAGACGTTGCGTCGGCAGCTCGAACGTCAGCAACGACCCGCCCTCCTGCCGCCTCAGGGCCGAGGACAGCAGCAGCTGAACGAAGCTTGTATTCCGCATCTCCGTCCGGGAATCCCACCCCGGCGCCGGCAAACCAGCACGGGTGTGGCCGCGCAGACCGACGTCGGACCACAGGCCCCAGGTTCGCGGCGTCAGCCACGACACCCGCGAACTGACCGAGTCCGCCGCCCGGTCCTCCCGCCGCGAGACGTCCACCGGCAGCGGGCGTACATCGCCCCACCGGAACAACTTCGTGAACGCCGCCGCCTCCCGGTCCCATTTGGTCCCGCTGATGCTGTCCGTGTTCTCCGGTGCTTCACATCGCCAGTGCCGGAAGTCGTTCAGGTCCTGTTGCGTCGCTCCCCGCCACTCGACCTGCCGCGAGGACAGAAATTCGAGCAGCAGACGCATATCCGTCGAGTAGTTCCGCTTCGACTCACGTTCCATAGACCTGAACGCGTCCGAAAGGACGAAATTCAGAAGGTCCGCGTCAACCATTCCATCCGGCCGAACGAACACCGGATCACCCGGTTCGAGACCGATCCGGGTAACCGCCTCGGGCAGATCCCGTACCCCCAGCACCCCCTCAGCGGGGAGCTTCCCCCACCGGCCCGGATCCGGCACCCGCACCACTTGCCACGTACTCAACTGCTACCTCCACTGATGCTTGAACACGCTCAAGCATCAGGGAAGCCACGAGCTGGGCACCCTCATCGCCAGGCGCGACGGCCTGGAGGCCTCACGGCTGCGGACCGGACTGCGAGCGCAGAGCGCGCTGCCCGGGGCACTCGACGTCCGCCTGGACAGCCGGGCGACCCAGCGGCAACTGCGCACGAAGCTGCGCGGCGTCCGGGAGTTCTGCAGCGTCGCCGTCACCACCCGTGGCCACGGGTGGTGACCCGCGCTCGTTCGGGTGCACCGGGTGCGTCTGACGGCTAAAGTGCCTCCCTGATCCGTGTGAACCTGCTGCCCGGGGATAAGTGCCCCCGTCCGCGGACGCCGCCCCGCCGCGACCTCCGGCGCGTCACGCCCGGCCCGCACATCCGCCAACGCGCCCCGGGCAAAGGCCAGAACGTCCTGCCAGCCGGAAAGGAGTCCGTGTGCCCCCTGCACCCTGCCCGACCGCCGGCGGCCAGCGCCCGCGCCTGGGCCCAACACCGCGCGGGCGGGTCCGTGGATGCGGGCTCTTCACCCCGGACCTGACCGGTGCTTCCTTCAACTAGGACACGGCGCTTCCCTGGCAGCAGTCCTCGAACAGCTTGGCGGTCCGACCTTGCCCAGCACGGGCGCGACGTGACGGCTACACACCCGGAAGAAAGTGGCTGGTTCGACGAGAGCGTGTCGGCCGATCACGTCACCAGCCCACGGGTACGAGTGCCCACGATCGCGAACGCTGTCTTCCGTAGGGATCCCCAGGGCGACACACTGAGCGCCAGGACTGGACAGAAGGGGTAGGGATGCGCGGGCGGATGGCGCTGTGGGGGATATCGAGGATGAGGCCGTTCCCGGACGTCGTGACGCTGCCGGCAGCCGAGGTCGTCCTTGATCCGGAGCGGCAGACCGGCCGGTGGCTGATCCCGGACGGAAGCGAGGCGCCGGTGATGGACCGGCATATGCGGTCGGAGACCTCGAAGGAGACGAGCACGAAGACGAGCCTGGACGGCACCCCGGACCAGGGCACCGATCAGGAAGGGGACTCCGATTGACCGCGGCGGGGCCCGTCGTGGTGGTCTCCCGCGTGGATGACGCGACGGCAGACATGCTGAACAGCCGCCGGGTGCCGGTGGTCCGGCTCGATTTGGCCGACTTCCCCGAGACCCTGAAGGTCTGCGCGCGCTTGGACGATCGCGGCCTGGCCGGGCAGATACGAACGGCAACCCGGATCGCCGAGTTGGACCAGGTCCGGGCGGTGTACTGGCGGCGCCCCCAGCCCTATGCCGCACCCGAAGGCGTTCCTGATCAGCAAGCGCGCTGGTGTGTCGAGGAAGCCCGCTACGGACTGGGCGGCATCCTGGCCTCACTGCCCGGCGCGCACTACGTCAACCACCCCTGGCGTAACCGCGATGCCGAGTACAAACCGGCCCAGCTGGCGATGGCCGCGGGATGCGGTTTCGATGTGCCGCCGACCCTGCTCACCAATGACCTCGCCGCGGCTCGCGCCTTCGTCCACGAGCACGAGCGGGTCGTGTACAAGCCGCTGCGCAGCACGGACTACCACAACGAGCACGGCCAGGCGCTGACCGTGTGGGTCGACGAGGTCAACCCCGAGGCACTGCACGACGGTATCGCCGCCACCATGCACCTGTTCCAGCGGCGGATCTCCTCGGTCGCGGATCTGCGGATCACGGCTGTGGGGGAGCAGGTCTTCACCGTACGGATCGACGGCTCGCCCGGGGTGGACTGGCGCCGGCACTACGACGCCCTGTCCTACACGCTCATCGACACCCCGCCCGAGCTGGCCGAACGCGTGCGCGCCTACCTGGATGCCTTCGGACTCGTCTTCGGCGCGTTCGACTTCGGCCTGGACGTGGACGGCCGCGCCTGGGCCGGGAACATCGCCCGCACCGCCGACGGCCAGTTCTACCTCCTCGACCTCGACTCCGCCGCCGTCGGCCCACCGGAGTGGGACCTGACCTCCACGGCCGTGAAGGTCTCCACCACCGCGACCATCCCCCCGGGCGAGTACGCGCAGTTCGTCACCGCCTACGGGGACACCGACGTCCGCGACTACGACGGGTTCGAAGTCATGCGGGGCATCCGCGAACTCCGCATGACCACCTACGCCATCCAAACCGCCATCGACCACCCGCACACCGCCCCCGAGGCTGGCCACCGCGTAGCCTGCCTGCGAGGACTCAACGGCCCCCGCCCCTGGACCTGGACCGCTGTCCCCCACCCGCCGGGCAGCCCCGGACCCACCGTCTGACCTGCTCCATCTCGCGCCTGCACCCCAACCGCAATGGGCGTTCGTGAAGCGCACATTGCCCGCCCGTGCCGGAGAGGGCCGGTGCGTGCTCCGACCGGTCTGTGGGTGAGGATGATGGCAGGGAGCGCAGTGTGCAGCGGGAAATGAGGGTGTGGACGTGAGCCAGCAGCAGCCTGGTGGGTGGTACGGACCTCCGCAGGGGCCGGGGCCTGGGTTCGGGCCTGCCTACGATCCGGAGCCGCCGCCGCGGCGCCGTTCGAGAGTGCGGTTGGTGCTGCTCTCCGTGAGTGTGACGTGCGCGCTGGTAGCTGCTGCGGCGGGAGGCTACGTGTACGGCCATTACACCAGCACCACCGCCAACAACGCGGCTGGACCCGCCAGCGCGCACAGTACTCCGCCGGGCGATGCGCGTCAGTATCAGCTCACCGCGCCCCGCAGCGTGCTGGGCGGGGCCTTCGTCTACGACCCGACCTTGACGAGTACCCTCCCGGCGTCAGCCGCAGATGACTTCGCCGCTTTCGGTATCACCAACCCGACGCCGGTCCGCATCTCGTACAAGTCGAGCAGTTCCGCCTCACGGCAGACCGTCCAGCTGACCGGCGCCTGGGGCACGATTGGCGACCCCGAGCAGGTCATCGACCGGCATTTTGCGAAGACAGCTCAAAACGCGGCCGAGGGGCCGAACGGGTACACCAAGCTGGTCGGCACCCTCCAGACGATGCACCCCACCGGGCTGGGCGACGCCATGATGAAGTGCCAGAACGTTCGAACAGAGGTGAATCACCACAACATCACGACTCCCATCTGTGTATGGGCCGACCACTACACCTACGGCGAGGTCGTCGTCTTCGACCCCGGTGCGCTGCAAAACGGCGGCATGGGAGTCAGCCTCGGCGAGAACGCGGATACCGCGGCCAGGATCCGCAACGACGCCCGTGTACCCCGCTGATGCCATTATGCGGCCCTGAAGCCGCCCTGGCCGTTCGGGGCGTACCAGGTCAGCCATCCGTCCCGGTCCACGGCCGCCATCGGGAAGGTGGCCGTGTGCTCCCAGGAGCTGGCCGCGTACGCGCCTGGCGCTGGGGACCGGAAATGGACGAGGTCGCCGACAGCCTTCCCTTCCTTCGGTAGCAGTCGGCCGTCAGACCGTCAGTCGCGCGGCCTTCTCACATGGCCGGGCTCGGAGGCCCCTCCTGGAGGTGGGTGGTCTCCTGGGCTGTGCCGTTGAGTTCGCCTTCGGTGGCACCCCGACGGGCCCTTCGACCGCACGTGCGAGACTCCTCCCCTGATCACAGGGAGGGGCACGGCAGGTGGAGAAGTCCGAGGCGAAGAGGATGCTGGAGCGGGCCCGGGAAGCGTGGGAGGCGGAGGAGTGGCTGCGTTCCGCCGAGCTGTATGAGCAGGTCCTCGCGCACTATCCGGACGAGGAACCGAGCGCGGTGTGGTGGTACGACGCGGCCCTGGCCTACAAGTTTCTGCGTAACTGGGCGAAGGCCTACGCGCTGGGCTGTCAGGCGGCCGCCCGGTCGCCGCGCGGCACGCAGGACCCGGCGTTTTGGAACCTGGGCGTCGCGGCCACGATCCAGCGTGACTGGGCGACCGCCCGGGACGCCTGGGACGGTTTCGGGATTTCCATGCCGCAGGGCGAGGGAGAGATCAACGGGTCCTTCGGGATGGCGTGCGTACGGCTGGATACGGGCGGAGAGCGCGAGGTGGTGTGGATACAGCGGCTATGCCCGACGCGGGGACGGGTGGTGAGCGTGCCGGTGACCGATGGCCGTCGCTTCGGCGAGATCGTCGTGCACGACGGGGAGCCGACGGGCGAGCGGACGTTCAACGGTCAGCAGGTTGCGGTCTTCGACGAACTGCTGCTGTTCGAGGCCTCCGATCTGCCGACGCTGCAGGTCAGCGTGAATGCGGCACAAGCGTCCGACGTGGAGGCTCTGGTGGATTCGTTCTTCGCGCGGGACTTCGGCGCCGAGCCGGCGAGCAGCTTCCATGTGCTGTGCGCGTGCTGCAGCGAGGGCCGTGTCGACTGGGATGAGGCCAGCTCGCCATCCCACGGTGGGTCACAGAAGGTGTGGCTGGCCGCCCCGCAGGCCGAGGCGCGAGTGCTGCTGGATGCGTGGGCGACGGCCTCGGGGCGTAGCTGAAGCGGGCTGGAGCTGGTGGTTTGAGCCGGAGAGAAAACGCGGCGCGTCGTCTCCGTCCACTGAGTGGGCTCCCCGAAAACAGTGATGCGCCAGCCAAGTTCAGCCTATGGGGCATCGTGGACGGGGCGGTGGCGGAGCTGGTGCCCTGATACTGCCACCGCGTCCGCGAGGCATCGCCGCGACCCCCATGGGCGCCGAACCAGTGCGGATAGCAGGCCAGTCCTAGGCACGTGCCCCGACGGCCCACAGCAGCCGGGCCGCTGCGACGCGCTGGTGGCGCGGACGGTCCTCGGCCAGGAGCTCGCGCAGCTGCTGCGGCGGTATGTGGTCGGCCCACGGCAACAGGGCTGCGGTCGCCTGACGGACCACCGCCGCTGACGGGTCGTCCAGGAGTGGCCGTATGTCGTCGACGCGCACGGTCTCCAGCGCCCGCAGCCCCGCCACCGCACAGGCGCGTACCTGGGGGACCGGGTGCGCGAGGAGTGCCCTGACCCGGTCCGTGTCCTCGCGCACCCCGCATTCGCCGAGGCCCACCGCGGCGGCGGGCCGGGCTGCGGGGTCGGCGCACAGCGCGCGGTACAGCGGCGCAGGGTCGGTGCCGCCCTGCCGCAGCACCCACCGGGCGCACGCTCGCACCACGGCGGACCGGTCGGTGAGGTAGGGCTCGGCGTCACAGTGCCGCCCGCTCTGGTGCAGCGCGGTCACTCCCGCCGCCCTGACTTGGGGCTGCCGGGAGGCGAGCAGCGGCGCCACGACCTCGGTGAACTGGGCGAAGGCGCCTGCGCCGAGGGTGGCCACGGCCGCCTTGGCGCACAGGTCCTGCACCACGATGTCACGGTGGCGGGCTGCGGTCTGGGCGAGCCGCGCGGCAGGGAGCAGCCGTCGCTCGACGGCGACGCGGTGCGCGAGGCGGGCCGTGGCCCGGTCACCACTGTCGAGCAGTACCTGGACTTGCGCGGCCGGGCCCGTGTGCAGCGCCCCGGTCAGCAGCTCCTGGGCGAAGTCGCCCCGGGGGCGGCGGCCGACCCGCAGGATCAGCGCGGCGTGCGCGGCAAACTGGTCCGGGGGCACTGTGGCCAGGAGCGCGCGGGCCCGTTCGCGTACCGGCCCCGCCCAGTCCGCGCAGCGGATGACGACCAGCGCAAGCACCGCGGGCCGCTCCTCGGCGTGGCTCAGCGCGGCCTCGCGGATCCAGCCGTCGCGGTGGCAGAGGGCGAGGGCGAGTTCGGCGTCGCCGGGCTTGCGGGACCAGGTGACGGTGGGCAGCCACGCACCCGGGCCCCAGCTCAGCCGCCGCCCAGACGGCGAGGCGTTCGAGTGGAACAGTTCCGGCTGCCGCCAGGCCAGGTCGCGCACCCCGAAGTCAAGGCCGATCCAGGACTCCGGGTCCCTCACATCGAACGCCCGGTCCACGGCAACTCCGGCGGCCAGTCGCCTGACCGCCTCGTACGACTCGTCTTCCCTGCTCAGCATGGGTAGAGCGTAGAGCCTGCCCCCGGATCACGCCGCTGGGAGGCGCGCTGGACATCTTCCTCAACGGCCTCGGCCTGGACCGCGAGACGCTGGCGTTCCGCGGCACCAGAGAGACCGGCCGTGCATGTTCCCGGCCTGAAGCGGTTCGCGCGCCCACACCTCCGCCCAGGCGCGGGCCCCTTTCGTGACCGACACGGTGCTGCACACTCCGTCCTCGACCAGCCGCCCTAACACGGCGTCCTCGCCACAGCCGTTAGGATCACCGCCGGGGGTGGATGACATGGTGGTGCGACGATGGCTGGCCAGTGGCGTGCTGGCCGCGGGAGTGTTCGCGGTGTCCGGCTGCGGAGGCGGGGCACGAAGCAACCCGGAGGCGGTGCCAACAGCCGTGCCCACCAGTAGTGCGCGGCCGCCGGTGACCGCCGCCCAGCTGAAGGCGCTGACCTTCGAAGCGGACGAACTGCCCCAAGCCTCCCGCGTGGTGGTGCAGGAGGCTCCGACCGGCGACCCGGCGGAAACGGTGGTGAAAGGCTCGCCCGCTTCCTGTCAGACGGTCCTCGACGTGATCAACGCCAAGAACGCGCATACCGCCGTGAACGAGATCTTCAACTGGAAGGACAACATCTACCCCGGCGGCGCCACCCTGGCGTCCTACCCGGACGTGAGTACCGCGCAGCGTTCCTTCCAGCAGCTGCGGTCTGCGCTGAAGACCTGCACCTCGTTCACCGCCACAAGCCCGGGCGGGACCTTCACCGCGAAGACCACGGAAGTGGGAGAGGCCGGTTTCGGGGACGAGTCGGTGGAATTCCGTGTCACCACGCCCGTGCCCGGCGCCGGCGTCAAGACGGTCCAGCACACGTTCGTCAGGCTGGGACCCACCACCGCAGACTTCACGATGGTGGACATGGACCGCAGCCCGGAGTTCCCCGTGCGTGTCATCCAGCTCCAGATCAACCAGCTGGCCACGGTCGCGACCCCCTGACCGCCTTCAACCAGCCATTGCAGGTGGGCAGCCACAGCGACGCGCGACGGCTGAGGGAGCCGGGTTTCGACACCCGGACCTGACCATCCGGCCAGGCTGAAGGTCACACCACAAGCCACACCCGTGCTGCGTGCACCAGGCAGCCACGGCTTGCCCCTGTGGCTCGATATTCCCTTCAACTACCTATGTTCGGCTGTATGATTCACGCACATTCCCGGGGGGATTTCGGCATTTCTACGTGCGGCCACACATGGCCAGGCGTCCACGACGACGCGCCATACGGAGGCCCCGCAAGGAATGTTTCCGCGCGCTCCGCTC